>NZ_CP142396.1:0-300990 GCF_035934735.1 Sedimentibacter sp. MB31-C6 | reverse complement strand
TAATGTGTGAAGTAATGGATTATACAGTGGATTTATTGCCTAAGGATAAACCAAGATACCTCATGGGCGTTGGTAGTCCTGATTACCTTTTTGAAGCAGTAGAAAGAGGAATTGATATGGCAGATTGTGTTTTACCAACAAGAATGGCGAGACATGGAGCTTTTATAACAAGCAAAGGGCAATTGACTATTAAAAATGCAAAATATAAAAATGATTTTTCACCTATTGATGAAAATTGTAATTGCTATACTTGTAGAAATTATTCAAGAGCTTATATTAGGCATCTTTTCAATGAAAAGGAAATTCTGGGTGCAAGACTTGCATCTATTCATAATTTATTTTTCTTGATTAATTTGATGAAAAGTATTAGAATTAGTATTATGGAAGATAATTTCATGGATTTCAAAAAAGAATTTTATGAAAATTATGGTTATTAGAAAAAATATTTAGGAGGAATTATGGGTTCACAATACGGCAGTTTGATTATGTTAGTGGTTTTATTTGCAATAATGTATTTTATGATGATAAGACCGCAGAAAAAGAAAGAAAAAGAAGTACAAAACATGAGAAATACCTTGTCTCAAGGAGACGAAGTTATAACTATAGGTGGCATTCATGGTAAGGTAGTCAAAGTAAGTGATGAAATAGTTGTTGTAGAATTATCACATGCTAAGCAACGAATAGAATTTTCTAAATGGGCTATTGGAAGCGTAGTAAAAAAAGGTAAAGAAAAAATAGAAGATAAGCAAGAAATTGTTGAAGAAGTTGATGAGGACAAAGAATAAATTACATATTAAAAAGGAGCATTGCTCCTTTTTTTATTATATAGGAAAGTTCTCCTTTCCTATATAATAAAAAACGAGGATTGCAAAGGACGGAACGTCCTTGCCGTTAAGGGGGGTGCTCAGTAAAAATGCTTTAATAAAGCATTTTTACGCCGAAGGGGGACATAGGTCCCCCTAGCGGGTGTTGCGAAGCAACTCTTTTTATTGTTGACAATTTTCTTTTCGTCATCCAGTGACACTGTTGCGGGACGCATAAAATGCGTCCCCTACTTTTTAAATAAATATTTAAATAGTACAACAAATTCATGTGATAATAATGGAATCATAGATAATAGTATTAAATCAATCCATTCTAGTAATGAAAGTTGAACTGTTTGAAATGCTTCTGTTAAGAATGGTATTTCAGTTACAGCAACTTGCAATAATAGTCCTACAAAGAATGCACCTATCATAGCTTTGTTTTCAAAATGATTCATTTTGAATAGCGATTTATCATAATTTCTCATACCAATTGCATGAAATAGTTGCGATACACCTAAAGTTGTAAATGCATATGTTTGTGCATGAATTAATATATTAGGATTTTGTAATGTTATTTTAATACTTTCTAATGTAATTTGTTGACCAGTTATATTTAGTTCTTTAATAGGAGAGAACAAGAATGCACCTAAAGTTAAAGCTGCAATCATGAATCCATTATATATGGTAAAAGCCATACCACCGTGAGCAAATAAGCTTTCATTTGGATTTCTAGGTTTGGCTTTCATGATATCATCATCTTTAGTGTCTACACCTAAAGCTAAACCTGGCAAGGAGTCTGTTATTAAGTTAATCCATAGTATGTGAATAGCTTTTAATGGAGATGCAAGACCAGCAACAATGGCAGTAAACATAGATATTACTTCACCAAAGTTTGAAGAAAGAAGGAATAGTACAGTCTTTTTAATATTCTGATAAATTCCTCTTCCTTCAGCTACAGCCTTTTCAATAGTTGCAAAATTGTCATCAGTGAGAATCATGTCAGCAGCGCCTTTAGCAACATCAGTTCCAGTAATCCCCATTGCTACACCTATATCTGCTGATTTTAATGAAGGAGCATCATTAACGCCGTCACCAGTCATAGACACGATACTTCCATTCGATTTAAAAGCTTTTACAATCATAACTTTATGTTCAGGTGATACACGAGCAAAGACACGTAAATTTTTAACTTTTTCATTTAATTTTTCTTGAGTTATATTATTTAATTCATTTCCAGTAATACATTGGCTTTCGTCATTAGCAATACCAAGATTTTTTGCAATTGCAAGAGCAGTATCTTTATGATCGCCAGTTATCATAATTGTTTTAATTCCAGCATCCTTAAATACATTAACAGAATCTTTTGCTTCTGGTCGAGGAGGATCTATCATACCAACTAAACCAGTAAATATAAGATTTTCTTCCTTTGCAGAATCATCATCTTCCTTTATAGCTAAAGCTAATACTCTTAGAGCTTCTTTAGCCATTTCACCAGCAGCTATATTAATTTCTGCAATATGTTTTTCCGTAATATTAGTTACTTCATTATTGATTAGTATTTTTTTACACCTAGTTAAGAGTATATCCATTCCACCTTTAGTGTAGCTCATAATTTTGCCATTTTCATTTTTGTGAACTGTTGTCATCATTTTACGCCCTGAATCGAATGCCTGTTCGTTTATTCTTGGATTCTTTTTTTCAAGACCTTCTCTTGTTACGTTAGCAAAGTCACCCATGTCTAATAGAGCAAGTTCAGTAGGATCACCTATTCTTACATTATTTTCAGTTGAAGCATCATTACAAAGAACGAATCCATCTATAAATAATTTATCCTTTTCGTATGAAATTTCATTAACATCTTTTGTTTGTCCATTTAAATAAACTTTAGTGACTGTCATCTTATTTTGTGTAAGGGTACCAGTTTTATCTGAACAAACAATGCTAACTGCCCCTAAAGTTTCAACAGCAGGTAATTTACGTACTATTGTATTAACTTTCACCATTCTTTGAACTCCTAGAGCTAAAACTATAGTAACTACAGCTGTTAGTCCCTCTGGAATTGCTGCAACAGCTAATGATATCGCGGTTAATAACATTTCCGCTATATCTCTACCTTGAATAACTGCTATACCAAACATGGCTATAACAATTACAATAGCAACTATACCTAGAACTTTTCCTAAGTCATTAAGACGTTTTTGAAGAGGAGTTAACTCATCACTAGTTTCATTGATTAGAGTTGCTATTTTGCCTATTTCAGTGTTCATTCCTGTATAAACAACAATTCCTTCGCCACGACCATATGCTACACTTGTAGATGAAAAAGCCATATTTATTTGGTCACCAATACCTATATCTTCGTTAGCAACATAATTAGAATCTTTATCAACTGGTACTGATTCACCAGTTAATGCTGATTCTTCTATTTTTAGATTAACAGTTGATAGCAATCTCATATCAGCAGGTATAATACGGCCTGCTTCCAATACTACAATATCACCTATTACAAGCTCACTAGCTGGTACTTCTATTATTTTACCATCTCGTCTTACCACTGCATTTGGACTTGATAGGTTTTTTAAAGCTACAAGTGCTTGCTCAGCTTTAGACTCTTGAACCATTCCTATTATTGCATTTACAAGAACAACCGCAAGGATAATTAAAGCATCGCTAATTTCTCCAAGAAAAACAGAGATAATAGCAGCAGCAAACAATATATATATCATTGTATCCTTTAGTTGTGATAAAAACATTTGTACTTTAGTTTTAGATTTTTTTTCAATTAAAGTGTTAGGTCCATACTTTTCATATCTTTTTTTTGATTCATTTAAACTAAGACCATTCTTTACATCTGAACCTAATACAGAGCATGTTTCATCTACACTTTTTTTATAAAACATAATTTCTCCTTTAATATAAATTTTTTGCGAAAAAAAAGACCTTTAGCATATCTTTTATAAAAAATAAAAAAATATACTAAAAGTCTTGTTACCTAAGCGGATTTTTAGCCAGAATTATAGAATTCAAGATGTTGACTAAAAATTTAAAACTACTCCCCTTTAGTTACTTACTAATTTTGGAATGAGCTAAGTATAACATCATAATTTCATAATGTAAAGAACATTAATTGTTAAAATAATGTAAAATTCTACAATGAATAATGAGTTATATGATGTAAATATCTCTATAGCATTGGTTTAGATATAGGTTTTAGTGCGACACTGAGATGCAATTTAAATATATGTTCTTTTTTATAATTATTAGAATAATATATACTGTAGTATATTACTAGGGAGGCTAGTTATGAAAATAGGTGTGTTACTTAAATATTCGTTATATTTATTATTGATTATATTAATAACATTTTTAATTCTTACAACGTATTTATATTTCTTCTCAAATAAACCAAGTATTGAAATTGCCTATTATTTTATTGTTCCAATATGTATGTTTATTATTTCTTTTTTATATTCTAGAAATATTCATGAGAGAGGATTAGTTAGAGGTTTAGAAATATGGATTATATACATGGGAATAATACTTTTATTGAAGTTGGTTTTTCAATTTGCATTTGAATCTAACATATTACAACATATAATTTATTTGCCTATATCGATTCTCGGGGGTGTAATAGGAGTAAATATTAAAAAATAAAAAAAGTACTTTTCAAAAATCCCTTAAGATGCTATAATTTATAAAGCTAATAAGGAGGTTTAAGATGATACATATTAAAACATTAAACAAAACAAAATTAACTGATAATATTAACTCAAAAGGTTGTGGAGAATGTCAAACTTCTTGTCAATCTGCTTGTAAGACTTCTTGTACTGTAGGAAATCAAAAGTGCGAGAATAAATAAACTTGTAGTGGCGAAGCCACTACTTTTTATATTATTCAATTTAATTGGAGGATTGGAGGAAAAAATGATACATGTTTATAAAATAGAAGATATGCATTTTGTTATAGATACTAATAGTGGATTAGTTCATTCTGTTGATGAAATTATATATGATTTATTAATAGAAGAGAATTTTAAAAATGAGAATAAATTACAAGAATTATGTGTAAAATATGGACAAGATATTATTGATGAAGCTCTTTTAGAAATTAAATATCTTATTGATAATAAAATGCTTTATACAGAGGAAAACAATATTGTAAATCGGATAGAGCCTGCAGTGAAAGCCATGTGCCTTAATATGACTCATGACTGTAATCTGAGATGTGAGTATTGTTTTGCTTCTCAAGGAACATATAATGGTGAAAGAGCGTATATGAGCTATGAAACTGGAAAAAAAGCTTTTGATTATTTAGTTAAAAGTTCAGGTAATAGAATAAACCTTGAAGTTGACTTCTTTGGTGGAGAGCCATTAATGAATTTCGATACTATTAAAAAACTAGTTGATTATGGTAGATCTTTAGAAGAAAAATACAATAAGCATTTTAGGTTTACTATAACAACCAATGGTGTGCTCTTGGATGAAGAAAAAAGAGATTATATCAATGAAGTTATGGACAATGTAGTTTTAAGTATTGATGGTAGAAAAGATATAAATGATAGAATGAGAAAAACTGTAAATAATAAAGGAAGCTACGACATAATAGTTGAGAATTTTAAAAAACTTGTAGACAAAAGAAAAGATAAGGATTATTTTGCCAGAGGAACATTCACTGCTTATAATCTTGACTTTGCCGATGATGTTAAGCATATGAGAGATTTAGGTTTTGATAAAATATCAGTTGAACCTGTTGTTGCAAAACCAGAAGAAAAATATGCATTAAAAGAAGAGCATATTGAAAAATTAAAATCTGAATATGAAAAATTGGCTAAATTATATATTGATTATAAAAATAATGATAAAAAATTTCAATTTTTCCATTTTAATATTGAATTAGATGGAGGTCCTTGTATATATAAACGTTCAATAGGTTGTGGAGCAGGAACTGAATATGTAGCTGTAACACCAGAAGGTGATTATTATCCATGCCATCAATTTGTTGGAGAAAAAAAGTTTATTATAGGAAATGTTGATGATGGTATAACTAATGATGAAGTAGTTAATATGTTTAGAAATGTATCAGTAAATGAAAAACCTGTATGTAAAGATTGTTGGGCAAAATACTATTGTAGTGGAGGCTGTCACGCAAATGCATATAATTTTAACAATGACTTTAAAGTTCCATACAATGTAGGATGTGAGCTTGAAAAAAAGAGAATAGAATGTTCAATATTTATAAAAGCTAAACTACAATAAATTAATAAGTTACTAAGAAAAGTTTAAATTAAAAAAATGGTGGTAAATATATACTAATATGTAGTATAATATAAAAAACTAATTTAATACGAGAGAGGAGAGTTACTATGCAAGTCGGTTTTATAATAATATTGATTATTGCAATTTTTGTTGCGATTTTTGCAATACAAAACGGTACTCCAGTAGAAGTAGATTTGTTTTTAGCTCAGTATGATATTCCGCTGGCAGTAATCATTATGGTATGCTTAATCCTTGGTGCAATTATAGTTTTGCTTCTTGGTACTTACAGACAATTTAGAAAATGTTCTGAAGTTAAAGAATTGAAGAATAAAATCAAGGTTTTAGAAAATGATAAAATTCTATTTGAAAATAACATAAAAACAATGGAATCTGATATTCTAACACTTAGAGAGAGTAATAATGAACTTGAGACAAAAGCTTTAAAACTAGAGGAAACAAACAATGTACATGTAGAAACAATTAAAAAATTAAATGACAAGTTACAAAATGCAAATGAAGAAACAGATAATAAAGACGAAGGTATTGATTTAAGTAATGAAAAAAGTGAAGTTGAAAGTGAATAATTTTGAACAAAAAGATGTAGACTTAGTTAGTAAAAAGTTTAAACTTACTGATATATCTTCAAGAGTTCTTTTAAATAGAAATTTGTGTAATGAAAATGAAATTAAGGAATTTTTGAATCCAGACTTCAAATATTTTGAAGATGCTGAGAATTATAAAGATGTACAAAAAGGCTGTAAGAGAATTTTAGAAGCTGTAAATAAAAGAGAAAGAATTTTAATTTACGGGGATTATGATGTTGATGGTGTTACTTCAATAAGTCAATTTGTTATTCTATTATCAAGGGCTGGTGCAGATATATCCTATTATGTGCCTGAAAGAGAAACTGAGGGATATGGCATCAGTTCTGAATTTATTCAAAAATTAAAAACAAATATAATAAATATAGATTTACTAATAACTGTTGATTGTGGTATTGCAGAAGTTGAAAAAATAAAAGAAATTACTGAACTTAATAAAGATGTAATAGTATTAGACCATCATCAATGTGGCGATATATTACCCTCAGCATTTGCCATTATAAATCCAAAACAAGAGAATTGTCCTTCTAAAAATAAGCAGTTATGCGCAGCAGGACTGTCTTTTAAATTTTTGAGGTATTTAAACAATTATTTGAAAATCAAGGATGTTGAGGATGTGTTATTAGAGCTTGCATGTCTTGGAACTGTTGCAGATATAGTTGAACTTAAAGGTGATAACAGAATTATAACTTATAATGGATTAAAGAAATTAAATGAAACTAAGATTATAGGTATAAAAAAATTAATTGAAATTTCAGGAATTAAGAGTAAAAAAATAGAATCCTATCATATAGGTTTTATTTTAGCTCCAAGAATTAATGCAGCTGGAAGAATGAGCTCAGCTAAAAAGGCTATAAAACTTATGCTTTCTCAGGACGAAAAAGAAGCAACATTATTAGCTGAAGAACTGGAAAAATTAAATGATTATAGAAAACAAACTGAGCAAGATATTTTTGAAGAAGCTGTAAGAAAAATTGAAGCAGATTTATTATACAAAAAAAATATCCTTGTAGTTTTTGGGACAAACTGGCATGAAGGAGTTCTTGGAATAGTATCTTCTAAATTGACTGAAAAATACGATAGACCATCTGTTGTTATTTCCGTTAAAGATGGAATAGGCAAGGGATCTGCAAGAAGTATGAATTATTTAAATATCTATGAAGCTTTTAAGTATGCAGATCAATATATAGTTAAATATGGTGGACACAAGTTGGCTGCAGGTTTAACAATTAAAGAAGAAAATATTAGCAAATTTGCATGCGAACTCAACAATTATATAGAAACGAACATATCAGAAGAAGATAAAGTTAAGGATATAGTAGTAGATACATTTATTGAATGTAAAGATATATCATATAAGCTATATAATGAAATAACAATGTTTGAACCATTTGGACATGGTAATCCTAAACCAGTTTTTGCTCTTAAAAAATCTAATATAAAAGATATTCGAAGGGTAGGAAAAAATCAAAATCATTTAAGTTTTAGACTATCAGATAAAAATAAAGAGTTACCTGTTATTGGTTTTAGTAAAATTAATATTTTAGAAAAAGTATTAACTAAGCCATCATCTTACATTGTTTCAATTGAAAATAATGAGTATAATGGTAAGAGTAACTTACAGTTAGTTTTATTAAATGTTGGAGAACCTGAAGATTTTGACTATATTGTAGATGAAAACAAAAATAAAATTTTGAATTCAATGATTAATAAATCGAAATCAAAAATAATTAAAACTGATATATTTTTACTTGTAGAAAAGTTAAATAAAATATATAATACAAAAACAACTGCTGAAGAAATTATGTGCATACTAAAGAAGAATGAAAATATTCAATATGTATTGAAAAATGATATATTGTATATTAAGAGATAATTTAAAAATAGCTATAAAGCGGAGGAATTATGGATCTAAAAGAGAAAATTCGAGTTATTGATGGATTTCCAACAGAAGGAATCAGTTTTAAGGATATAACTACATTGTTGAAGGATGCAGATGGATTAAAGGAAAGTATTAACCAAATGGCTGAAAAGTTTAAGGATGTAAAAGTGGATTTAGTTGTTGGACCCGAGTCAAGAGGGTTTATTTTTGCAACACCGTTAGCTTATTTATTAGGAACTGGTTTTGTACCTGTAAGAAAACCAGGTAAATTACCTGGAGATACAATAAAATATGAATACTCTTTAGAATATGGTTCGGATTCACTAGAAATTCATAAAGATTCTATAAAACCAGGACAGAAAGTATTAATTATCGACGACTTATTGGCTACAGGTGGTACAATGATAGCTGCAGCAAAGCTGGTAGAACAGCTTGGTGGTGTAGTAGCAGGTTTAGGTTTTTTAATTGAACTAGAAGAATTAAAAGGAAGAGACAAACTTGCAAATTATAGGGTAGAATCCCTAATTAAATACTAGAAACAATGTAGGGAGCGCATTTTATGCTCACCGTCTATATTTAAAAACATATAATTAAATTAACACAAAATATAGGTATTTTAATAGTAAGTGGTGAATTTATGCTAGGAAATATAATAAATCAAATAGAATCATATAGTCCAAATGTTGACATTGGAGTAGTAATAAAGGCATATAATTTTGCAGAAATGGCTCATTCTAATGCACAAATGAGGTTTTCAGGGGAGAGATATTTTACTCACCCTTATAATGTCGCGCTTATTTTAGCTGACTTACATGTTGATGTTCAGACTATAGCTGCTGGCTTATTACATGATGTAGTAGAAGATACTGGCATAACCTATGATGAGATAAAGAATGAATTCGGTGAAGAAATCGCAAATATGGTTGATGGTGTTACAAAGTTAAGTAAAGTTAAATATAGAAATAAAGAAGAACGCCAGGCTGAGTCTCTAAGAAAAATGATAATAGCCATGTCTAAAGATATTAGAGTTGTAATTATAAAACTTGCTGACCGCTTACACAATATTAGAACCCTTCAATATATGCCATCAGAAAAGCAAAAACAAAAAGCTATGGAAACGATAGAAATATATGCTCCTATAGCAAATCGCTTAGGTATGGCATCAATAAAATGGGAATTAGAAGATTTAAGTTTAAAATATCTTGATCCTGATGGATATAGAGATTTACAAAAGAAGGTTCAAGAAAAAAATGAGAAAAGAAAAGATTATATAAATCAAATTATATCAATAATTAATGGAAAGCTTGAAGAAGCAGATATTCATGGAGAAATTAAAGGTAGACCTAAAAGTTTATATAGCATATATAAAAAGATGTATTATAAAAAAAGATCCTTTGATCAAATATACGATTTAATTGCTGTAAGAATTATTGTTGATACTATAAAGGATTGCTATGGTGCTTTAGGTACAGTCCATACCCTA
This sequence comes from Sedimentibacter sp. MB31-C6, assembly GCF_035934735.1. Taxonomy (NCBI): domain Bacteria; kingdom Bacillati; phylum Bacillota; class Tissierellia; genus Sedimentibacter; species Sedimentibacter sp. MB31-C6. The sequence goes on along the minus strand of NZ_CP142396.1, from coordinate 290,962 downwards.
TGGAAGCCAATACCAGGAAGGTTTAAAGATTATATTGCAATGCCTAAACCAAATATGTACCAGTCCCTTCATACAACTGTAATAGGACCTGATGGAGAACCTTTTGAAATACAAATTAGAACTTTGGATATGCATAGAACTGCTGAATATGGTATTGCTGCACATTGGAAATATAAAGAAGGAATTGATGATCAAACTAAATTTGAAGAAAAATTGAATTGGTTGAGGCAAATGCTTGAATGGCAGCAAGAAACTAATGATCCTCAAGAATTTATGGAATCATTGAAAATTGACTTATATACAGATGAAGTTTTTGTCTTTACTCCTAAGGGAGAAGTAATTAATTTGCCAATTAATTCAACACCTATAGATTTTGCTTATAGAGTTCATAGTGCTATTGGTAATAAATGTGTTGGAGCTAAAGTAAATGGAAGAATTGTACCGATAGATACAAAGTTGAAAAATGGTGATCAAGTAGAAGTATTAACTTCTCAATCTAGTATAGGTCCAAGCAGAGATTGGTTGAAAATTGTTGCAAGTAGTCAAGCGAAAGCTAAGATTAGAAAATTTTTTAAAGAAAAAGATAAAGAATTTAATATTGAAAAAGGTAAAGAATTAGTAGAAAGAGAAATCAAGAAACAAGGTTATGTTGTTTCAGATTTTTTAAAAGAAGAATGGTTAAAAACTGTTGCAGAAAAATACAACATGTATTCTATTAGTAATCTTTATGCTGCTGTAGGTAACGGTGGAATTACTGATATTCAAATAGTAAATAGATTAAAATTAATATATTTAGAAAAGAATAAGGATAAATTAGCACTTGAAAAACTTGAAAATATAGAGAAGAATTCAATAATATTAGAAAAACCTCTTTCTCAGAAAGAAAAGCACGCTTCAGGTGTAATAATAAAAGGAATAGATAATATAAAAGTTAAATTTTCAAAATGTTGCAGTCCAGTACCTGGAGATGCAATTGTTGGATATATAACAAGAGGTCGAGGAGTATCTATACACAGATCAGATTGTACAAATATACATGACTTAAGGGATTCTGAGGATCAAAGGTTTTTAGAAGTTGAATGGGATACAGGGAAAAAAGCTACATTTTTGATAGAAATACAAATAAAATCCATAGACAGACCAAATTTAATGCAAGATTTAACGGGTTTATATGGAGAAGCAAAATTAAATGCCGTTTCCTTGAATTTAAGGATAGGTAGAGACAAAATTGCTATAATAGACATAACTTTTGAAATAAATGAAACTAAAGAGATACAGGACTTAATTAAAAAAATCAAAAAACTTGACGGAGTTTTAGAAGTATACAGAAGTAAGAAATAAAAGATAAAATGATATATGTTAAAAAGTAGGTGGACAAATGAGAAGTGTAGTTCAACGTGTTAAAAGCGCAAAGGTCTCAGTAGATAGTAAAATAATTGGTAGTATAAACCATGGAATAATGCTTTTACTCGGCATTGAGAACAATGATGACTTAAAAGACGTAGAATATATGTGTGATAAAATTACAAATTTAAGAATATTTGAAGATGAAAATGGTAAAATGAATAAAAGTTTAATAGATGTTAAAGGTAGCATATTAATTGTATCTCAGTTTACATTGCTAGGAGATGCAAGAAAAGGCAGAAGACCTAGTTTTATTAATGCGGCTCAACCTGAATTAGCAATACCACTTTATGAGAACTTTATTCAAAATTTTAAAAATAATGGGATTAAAACAGAAACTGGTGAATTTGGAGCAGATATGCAAGTAGAATTAATAAATGATGGGCCTGTTACAATATTACTAGATAGCAAAAAATTATTTTAGGAGGATACTTATGATTTTTGAAGCAATGGCTGTTGGCTCATATTATGCAAATTGTTATATTGTTGGAAGTGATAAAACTAAAGAAGCAGCTATAATTGATCCGGGGGCAGAATTTGATAGAATTGATAAAAAAATTAATGAACTAGGATTAAATCCAAAGATGATTATATTAACTCATGCTCATGGAGATCATATTGGAGCAGTCGATGAATTAGTAGAAAAATACAATATACCTGTGTATGTACATGAAGAAGATGTGCAGACTTTAAATGATAGCAAATCTAATTTCTCAAAGGTTATGTTTGGAAAGAACTTATCTATAAATCCAGATGTAAAACTTAAAGACGGAGATAAAGTTGAAATGAGTGATTTGGAATTTGATATAATTCATACTCCTGGACATACTAAAGGTGGAATTTGTATTAAAGTAGATAATATAATGATGACTGGTGATACTCTCTTTAATAAATCAATTGGAAGAACTGATTTACCAGGTGGGTCATTCGATGAAATTATTAATTCAATTCAAGAAATAATATTTAAATACGATGATGATATAATATTGTATCCTGGACATAATTCACCTACAACTATAAAATCTGAAAAATTAGGGAACCCGTTTGTAAATTAAATATTTGTTATTGTATTAAAAAAATATATGATAAAGAAAGGATTATACAATGAAAAAAGTTACCATGTTTTATTTGCAGAATTGTCCTCATTGCAAGAAGGCATCACAAATTATTGAAGATTTAAAAAGCAACAATCCTAAATATGATAATATTATAATAGATAAAATTGAAGAGTCGCAAAATGTTCAAGTATGTGCAGAGTATGACTATTATTATGTACCTACATTTTATGTTGATAATGTAAAAATTCATGAAGGTGTGCCTAATGAAGAAAAAATTGAATCTGTACTAAAAGCAGCATTATAATATATAAAATCCTAAAGGCTTTAAGTAAGCCTTTTTTTTGCATAAATAACTTATGGATTATACTTAAAATTATTGTTATAATTAGAATAACTTTTTTAATGATAGGAGTACATATGATTAATTTTTATTTTGAAGGACACAATTTTGAATATGAAGTCAGAAATGCTCTACGAGTATTTGACTTAAATATAAAGTATAAAATAAGAGATACTAGCGAAATAAGTGAAAATACAGGGCTAGGATTGTTTACTATCATTGAAAAACAAAATGATGACTTTGTTGGAAAAGCTAAATTATATAAAGATAATGAGGAGTTGTTCAAAATTGAAATAAAAGGTAAAGATATAATACTGGAAAAAGAAAATGAGAAGAAACTTAAAAAAATAGTAGTTGTTAAATCTGTACATAATGTATTTAAAAATTATTATAAGATAACTCCAGAATATGGATTATTGATTGGAGTAAGGCCAGTAAAAATTTTATTTGTCGCGAAAAATTCTGGCAAAAGTAAAGCTGAAATTAATAGAATATTAAAAGATACATACGAAGTTTCTTTAGATAAAATAAAGCTTTTGTGGGATGTATTAGAAATCGAAGAGAAATACATTAAAAAAGAATATAGGAATAAAAATTATAACTTGTATATAGGTGTACCATTTTGTCCTACAAAATGTAGTTACTGTTCATTTACTTCTTATATAAATAAAGAAGGTAGTATTGAAAAATATTTAAAAACTTTAAAATACGAAATTGAAAAATCAATTCAACTAGCCTTAGAAAAAAACTTAAAATTAAATTCAATATATATAGGTGGAGGAACTCCTTCTATTTTAAATGAAAAACAAATTAATATGATATTTGATTCAATTAGAAAATATTATGATTTATCATCAATTAAAGAAATATCATTTGAAGCTGGAAGACCAGATACAATTGATGAAAATATGCTTTATTGTTTAAAAAAGAATTATGTAAATAGAATTAGTATAAATCCTCAAACAATGAAACAAAGTACTTTGGATATAATAGGTAGAAAACATAGTGTGAAAGATATAAAAGATAAATACTTATTAGCTAGGAAAATAAAATTCAACTCTATAAATATGGATATAATATTAGGATTGCCAAATGAAGATGAAAATGAAGTTAATCATACTATCAATGAAATTATTAAACTTAAACCTGATAATATAACTGTTCATGCTTTAGCTTATAAGAGAAATTCTCTACTTACAAAACAAAGCTTACAGTATTCTAAAGAATATAATTTACTTAAAAATATGCAAAAAATAGTTGAGGAAAGGTGCTTAGAAAATAATTATAAACCATATTATATGTATAGGCAAAAAAATATAAAAGGAAATTTAGAAAATGTAGGTTTTGCAATTAAAAATAAAGAATGCATTTATAATATGATAATAATTGAAGAAAATGAAACAATACTTGCTTGCGGAGCTGGAGCTTCAAGTAAAATTATGGTTAATAATGACAGGCATAAACCAATACATAATTTTAAAGGTTTAGATGACTACAATAATCGAATTGACGAAATAATAGAAAAAAAGATTGATTTAATAAGAGAAATACCTAGTTAGATAATGTATATTATGAAAATTTCACATTGACAACAGAAGGTAGTTTCGTTAATATAAAATAGTATTAGAATTATGATATGGAGAGTTGTCCGAGAGGTTTAAGGTGCGGCTCTCGAAAAGCCGTGTTGGTTAATACCCGACCCAGGGTTCGAATCCCTGACTCTCCGTTGTTTTCATGTAAAATTCTAGTTTCTTTTATTTAATTTTCCTTGTAGTTTACTACCTAATAATACAGTTACAATAGCTTTTATTGTATCACCAGGAATAAACATTAACATTCCTAATTTTAAAATTTGATTAATATGTAGATTACTGGACAACATTATATTTAGTATATAATACATATAGGGAATTCCAATAGCATATATAATTAAAGTTCCAATAATAACAGCTATATACATATTTGTAGTAGAATCTGATTTTTTTTCTGTAATTTTGCCAACACAATAAGCAGCTAAAACAGATCCAATTAAAAAACCAAAGCTTGGTTTAGTTATAGTTTGTAGTCCACCAGAGAATCCTGCAAATATTGGAAGACCAACTAAACCTAATAGTATGTATGCTATTTGAGAGAACATAGCTTTCCTTGATCCTAAAATAATACCAGATAACAAAACAAAAAAAGTTTGTAAAGTTATGGGTACAGGCCCTACTGGAATGCTTATAAAAGCTCCAATTGCTGTTAAAGCAGTAAATATACCTGTTTGTGTTATATCATTAATACTTAATTTCATTGTCGTTTCCCCTTAAATTAAATTTCTTGTGTTTTATATTTCATTTCGTTTTTCTAATTGATACTTCTCCTGATTTTAAAATTATTTGTTGTCCATCATTTTGAGATACTATTAAGCCTCCATTTTCATCAATATCTTGGGCATACCCTTCAATCCACTTATTATTTTTTTTATAAAATATATTTTCCCCCAATATCATTGAACGTTCTTTATAAATTTTTAGGAATTTTTTTTCTTCTAACTTTTCACAAGTAGATAAGACATTATTAATTATTTCAGCAGTTAATTTATTCCTTATAGCAAAATTATCATTATCTTGTAAAATCGATCCAGCTATTTCTTGTAATTCATTTGGAAAAGTTTTATTTTCTGTTTTTACATTTAATCCTATACCAATTACAATACTATCTATCGTACCACTTTCAAAATCCGTAACAGCTTCTGTGAGGATTCCGCATATTTTTTTATTTTCAATATAAATATCGTTAACCCACTTTATTTGAGGTTTTTTTTCTGTAAATTTATCTATAGCAAGACACACAGCTACAGCTGCTGCTGTTGTTATCAGAACAGAATTAGAAATATTCAAATTAGGTTTTAAAATAATACTCATATATATGCCAGTATTTGGTGGTGAAAAAAATTTTCTTCCAAACCTTCCACGTCCATTTGTTTGTTCTTCAGAAATAACAACAGTCCCATGAATACCTTTTTGTATTATTTCTGCTTTTGCTTCAGTATTAGTAGAAGACAATGATTTATAAACAGAAATAGGAATATTCTTAAACTTTTCACATAAAAATAATCTTATACCTTCAGAAGATATAACATCTGAGGTATATGATAATGAATACCCCTTGTTTGATGCAGCATTAATTAAGTAACCCTCTTGTTGTAGTGATTTAATGGCCTTCCAAATTGCTGTTCTTGAAACGCATAATATATTAGCTAATTCTTGACCAGAGATGTTTTTACCTTTGTTTTCTTCTAAAATATGTAAAACTTCATTTTTAACAGTCAATTTAAACTCACCTCCATTCTAAAAGTATTATATAGAAACTTAACTTAATTGTCAACCAAAATATTATAATAGTTAACAATACAAAATACAAATTTAAAAGGTATTAATTTTAACATTATGATATATTAATTTTTACTTGCAACAAAATAAAACATAATTATATGATATAATAAATAGGTTGTGGATAATCAGTCCGACAATTTGTGATATAATTATTTAATATTGAAATTAATAAATCAAGGAGAAAATCATGTTAGAAGTATTAAAATTGGAACATGTTAATAAAAGATTTGGACAGAAAGAAGTATTAAAAGATATTAACTTTAGTGTAAATAGCGGTGAGATTATTGGCTATATTGGTTCTAATGGTGCAGGAAAGAGTACTACAATTAAGCTAATACTTGGATTAATAGATGAATATGATGGAGAAATATACGTTTTTGGAGAAAATATTAAAGGTCAGATTGATTATAAAAGAAGAATTGGATATGTTCCAGAAATATCTGATATGTATGATAATTTAACTGCATTTGAATATATTAGCTTTATTGGAATGATATATGGAATCGGTTCTCACAATGCAGTGTTAAAAGGCAAGGAAATGATGAGTATTTTTGGGATAGAGGACGCTATCGATGGAAGAATTCATACTTTTTCTAAAGGTATGAGACAAAAACTTTCAATTATAACTGGAATGCTTCATAATCCTGATATTTTATTTTTAGATGAACCTTTAGGTGGTATTGATGCAAATACTGTTTTAGTTTTTAAAGAAATTATGCAAAGCTTAAAAAAGGTGGGTAAAACGATATTCTACTCATCACATATTTTAGAAGTTGTAGAAAAATTAAGTGACAGGATTTTGCTACTTAATGAAGGCGAAATCGTTATTGACGGAACAATGAAAGAAGTAATGAAAAAGCAAACAGATTCATCCTTAGAGTCGATATTTAATGACGTAACAGGCTTTTATGACCATGAAGAGCTTGCAAATAAATTTGTATCTGTATTTATGAGCTAAGGGGTGAAAATATGGAATTCTTATCTTTGAAAATACTTGACAAATTTCAAAAGGTATTTGAAATTTGCGGTATTGATTATGAAATAATGCGTATGATTTTAAATACTAAACTTACATTAGACAACAGAAGAGCACCTGTAATTGCAAATCAAAATAAAAAAAATGAATCAGAGCAAACTTCTCTGATTAAAAGATATTTAATGCATCTTTTGTTTGGATTAATGTTAGCATTTTTTATTTATTTTATTGAAGACGAAATGATTCGTATGACTTATTTTTCCGGAGCATTTTTCTTTATGACAACTATGTATTTAATTTCTGACTTTTCTTTTGTTTTATTAGATACAAAGGATAAAAATATTTTATTGACCAAACCTATTAATAGTAAGGTAGTATCTTTATCTAAGGTATTACATATTTTGATATATATGTTTCGTCTTAATGCTTTTATAGCAGGACCATCTCTTGTTGCAATAGTAATGACTAACGGGCTATTAGCTATTCCAATTTTTTTGATAGAAATACTTTTGATGGATTTGCTTATATTTTTGTTAACTGCATTTATATATCTTTTGATATTGAGATTTTTCGACGGGGAGTTATTAAGGAACATTATTAATTTAATTCAAATTCTTTTGACTATATTAGTTACTATAGGTTATCAAATAGCCATTCGTATGATAGATTTTTCAACATTGGAAAATATTGCGTATAAATTTGAAATACATAATTATTTTAATCCAATTTTATGGTTTGGCGCACCTTTTGAAATAATATTCAATAAAGGAAGAGAAATTCACTTTTTTGTTTTTACAGTATTGTTAATTGCAGTACCTTTGATATGCTTTATAATATACTTAAAACTCAGCAAAAAAATGGAATCCCTATTATTGAAATTAGAATCAGAAGGAAGAGAAAAACCTTCAAAACACAGAATTGAAGTATTAATAGGGAAATTAATAAATAGGAATGAAACTGTAAAACAATCATATCACTTTACTAATGCTGTTTTACGAAGTGACAGAAGTTTAAAATTAAAAGTATATCCCTCCCTTTCGATGGGTATTCTTCTTCCAGTTTTAATGATTTTTAATATGGGTATGAGAGGTTCTGGTTATGAGGCAAGTGGATTTGAAAGTTTTTTTCTTTATTTTAACTTTATTGCTTTTCCACCTGTGTTAGATTTAGTACAATATTCGACTGCTTGGAAAGGCTCTTTTGTATATGCAATATCAGGATTTGATAATATAAAAGAATTATATAAGGGTGTTTTAAAATCAATTGCTACTCGATTGTTAATACCTTTATTAATTTTTAATGGTATTATATATATAGTTCTTTTTAAGGAAAAATTCATTATTGATATAATTACCATAATGTTAGTAAGTATAGTTATTCTTCCGATTATTGGAAAAATATATTTTACTGAATTTCCATTTTCATTGCCAATAAATGAGTCTAATCAAAGTAAATCGATAGATAAATATTTTATGTCATTAGGGGTAGCAGCATGTTTTTTAATCCTCCATATTATTTCTCATAAAATACCTATGGGAAATTGGATTTATATCGGAATGCTGATTATATGTATTCCTTTAAGTTGGAAGTTTGCAGTACCGAAAAGATTATTTATTAAAAAATAATTATAATATTAATAAGTTCAGTGCCAGGTACTGAACTTATTTTATTTTGAGCTGATAGTATATTTTTTAAAGAACTTAAGGAATGTTCAAAGAGAATTTATGACATTCCTAAGTTTATTTACTATGCCATTGGCTATGCTATAGAAAGCATTTTAGTTAAAACTAAAGTTGGAATTCAAAGCTTTATACCTAAAAACATTAAATCACAACAATTTGATATCTTCAACTACTTTAAATTAGTGGCTTCATAAGTTTTTAAAAATTGAAAATGGGGAAACTTAAATTATTTTATATATTGAATGTTTATTAAATATAATATATACTAATTATGTATAAAAAAATTCATATAAAAATATGAGGTAATTATGAAAAAGTATGTGATTATTCTAACTGTTCTCATAATATCAGCTTTTTTACTTTCCAATATAAATAATTTATTCTCAAATGCTCATGAAAAAAAAACCAAAATTTATAAAATTGGTGTTTTGACTTTTATTGAAAGCAGATTGGATAAGGTTGAAGGAATGCGTGAAGGATTAAAAAAGTATGGTCTATATGAGGAAGATGTAGAAATCATTATAAAAAATGCAAATGAAAATCTTGATGACTTGGAGAGGATGGCTAAGGAATTAGTAGATGAAAAAGTTGATGTAATAGTACCATTAGGTATTGATGAAACAACAGCTGCAAAAAAGGTTACCCAAGATTCACAAACTCCTGTTGCATTCATAGGTGTTGCATGCACTGTAGGGTTAGGATTTGTGGAGGATCGTATTTCTCCAGCATGTAATCTTACCGGAATAGACAGTTATTATGTGCAACTGTCTGGTAAAAGAATTGAATTTTTAAAAAGATTAGTTCCAAGTGTTAAAAAGGTATTGGTTTTGTATAATCCAAAAAATATGCCAATAGATGCAAGTATTGAATATTTATATGATGCAGCTGACATATATAATGTTGAATTAGATATAATTCCCGTTACTGAGGAAAGTGAAATTTTTAGTATTTTAAATGAAAAAAGCAAGTCAACAGACGGAGTAATGCTAATGTGTAGTTTATTATTTAATTCGGTAATAGAAGAAATAATAGATATTACAATAGAAAATAAATTGCCTCTCATAGCTGTTTCCAACAAACACGTTCAAAAAGGAGCATTAGCTTTTTACGGAGGAACCAATTACAATGAAGGAATTCAGGCTGCAAGAATTGTGGTAAATATTTTAAAGGGACAAGACCCCGAAATCATACCTATTGAATCTCCAGAAAAATTAGAATTGTATGTTAATGTTGATACTGCAAAAAAGATAGGCGTAGATATTAAGGCTTCTGAAATGCCTTATGTAGATCATTTTATATATCAGTGAAAGGTGTTACTATGGACAAATGGACAAATATAGAGTGGTATAACAGCATAAAAATAAGATTAATAGCCATGATAGCTGTTATTTCCATTGTTCCTATAATACTATTCGGCTTATACAACATGGAAATGCTAAAAAAAGAAATACAAAAATCTATTCATCAACATCATGCTTTGGCAGCCTCGAGAGTATCTCATACGGTTACAGATTTGATTGTTACTTTGCAAACTGCATTAGATACTGTTTCTTTAACCAATTCGGAATTTTTCCTTTCTAATAATGAAAATAAAAAGGAAGAATTTATGTATGGAGTATTAAAAAATTTTCCTCATTTAGAGGAATTGATAATTATATCTTATCAGGGTCAAGAAACAGCAAAAGTATCAAAACGTTATGCTTATTCCGATAAGGACCTTAATAAGGTAGCAGAACCCCAACTTTTAGCATTGCAAAATGGAGAATTATATATAGACAACGCTGAAGTTGATAATAATAACCAGGTTGTTTTTGATTGTTATGTACCTATATCATATTTAAACAGGGAGTTTGCCGGAGGATTTATAGGGAAAATCAGCTTAAGAAAGGTTATGGAGGAAATGTCATCCTTAGAACTTCCTAATGGAAGTTACATTATGCTGGTTGATAGGGAAGGAAACTTGATAGGACACACTGATTATAGCCAGGTATTGAGACAGCAGGATGTTTTAGGCAGTGAAAGTGTACAAAATTTATTAAAAGATTCTGATGCGAGTATTTACGATAATTTCAAATCAATAACTTATAAGTCTTATACAGGAGAAGAGGTTTTAGGCGTTTATGGATTAATTCCAACGGTGGGTTGGGGGGTTGTTGTTGAACAGCCTCTATCAAATGCATATTCAGCTCTTTGGACAATGATGTTCAGACTGACAATTGTATTATTTATTATTATTGTTATAATTATTGTACTGATAGCATTTATTGTTTCCATGGTAATCAGGCCTGTAAAGGAATTGTCAAAAGGAGTATCCTCAGTACAAAACGGAAACTTAAATTATCAAATTCCTTATCGTTCTAAGGATGAACTAGGTCTTGTTATAGAAGCATTTAATATAATGATTAATGAAATTAAAATAAAAAGAGAAAATGAAAAGGTAGCACTCATAGCTGAAAAAAGAGCTTCAGTGGGATTGTTGGCTTCAGGAGTTGCCCATGAGATTAATAATCCTATGAATATCTTAGGATTTTATGCAGATGATTTATTGGAGTTAATGGAAACCAAGGATGTAAATGAACTTAAAACTTCAGGTGTGTTTAAGGATTATTTGCTTAATATAAGGGAACAAATAAAAAGGTGCACAGATATAGTTCAAAGCTTATTAACTTTTTCAAGAGAAGTTGAGCCAAGGATAAAGAATGTTTATATACCTGATGTAATAAATATAGTTTTAAAATTAGTCAAATATCCAATTAGTAAACAAAATATAGAATTAGAGCTTTCTTGGGATGAATCCGTACCCTGTGTATTGGCAGATGAATCCCAGATGCAGCAGGTTATATTGAATTTAGCAACAAATTCATTGCATGCAATGCCTAATGGAGGCAAATTAACAATTAAGCTATATCAAAACAATGATATGGTATGCATTGAAATTATAGATACAGGAACAGGAATCAATGAGGAAGATTTCAAACATATTTATGACCCCTTTTTCACAACCAAGCCTCTTGGCAACGGCACAGGACTGGGCCTTCCTATTATTCAAACAATTGTAGAAAGGTACGGAGGATATATCTATTTAAAAAATAATGATGAAAAAGGTGTGAAAGCAAAAGTTTGTATACCCACATCAAAGAGGTGATGACAAGTGGAACAGTATAGAATTTTATTGGTAGATGATGAAGAAAAATTCACTGAAATATTGCAGCAAAGGCTTAGTAGAAAAAATTATATTGTTGAAACAGCCAATTCCGGCTTAGCAGCCTTAAAAATAATAGAAAACTCAGAATTTGATGCAGGTTTGTTTGATATTAAAATGAATGGAATGGATGGATTGGAACTTTTAGTAGAAACAAAGAAGTTTCAGCCAAACATGGAAGTAATTATGCTTACAGGTTATGCGGATGTAGATTCTGCAATTAAGGCTATGAAAAACGGAGCCTATGATTACCTTACTAAGCCCATAAAACCGGTTGAATTGGAATTGGTTTTGGGAAAAGCATTAGAAAAAAAGAAGCTTAAAGAATATAACAGTAATCTAATTGAAACAATTCAAAGAACCAGCGGTAGACCCAATATAGTTGGGGTGAGCGAGCCTATTGTCAATTTAAAACATGGAATTGAAAAGGTTGCTGATAGTACATTACCTGTTCTTATTTTGGGAGAAAGCGGAACAGGCAAGGAGTTGGTAGCAAGTTCTCTTCATTATAACAGCTGCCGTGCTCAGCACCCGTTTATCCCTATAAATGCCAGCGCAATTCCTAGCCAGTTGTTGGAAAGTGAATTGTTTGGTTATGTAAAGGGGGCATTCACTGGAGCCGGTGCTGATAAAAAAGGTTTATTGGAATTAGCAAATGAAGGAACTTTGTTTTTAGACGAAATAGGAGATATGGATGTTTTTCTGCAGGTTAAACTTCTTAGATTTTTAGATACGGGAGAAATAAGGCCCGTAGGTGGAACAACTACAAAGAAAATCAATGTAAGAGTTGTAACTGCCACAAATGTAGACTTAGAGCAGGCTATAGAAGACGGAAGCTTCAGAGAAGATTTTTATTATAGGCTAAGTGTTATAAAACTAGAAGTACCTCCTCTTAGAGACAGAGAAAAAGACAAATTGTATTTGGCAGAGCATTTTTTAAGACAAAGCAATTCAAATAAAAAATTAAGCAAGGAAGCTGAAGGATTTTTATTAAATTATAAATTTCCGGGAAATGTTAGGGAATTGGCAAATTTAATAGAAAGAGGAATATTGTTTTCAAAGGGTGAAGAAATAATGTCACCTGATTTTTTCTCAGGAGAAATTAGCAATAAAAATAATGTAAAAAGCTTATCTTTAGAGGATATGGAAAAAGAGCATATTGAACAGGTTCTTGTTAGAACAGGTTGGAATAAAACCGAAGCTGCTAAGATATTGAAAATAGGGTTAAGAACTCTTTATAGAAAAATAGCTGAATATGATATACACAACTAACATGTCATTGTGACATAGCGTTTGACATTTTGACATGAGAAGGTAGGGGCATACATCTTCTCTCTTTATGGTTAACAGTAACAAAAAATACAAAATCTAAATTTAGATATTGTATTTTTTTTGTCTATATTACAAACAAATTTGTCAAAATGGCGTAAAAAAATTCTCTATATTTAAAAAAAGTAATACTAAAGGACTTAAATATGAAAAAAATTAATTCATGAAAAATAATTAGGAATAATTATACGTTGAAAATTAGCCATATTAGAGTCAAAAATAAATAAAAGTAATACAGAATGAGAACTATTGGCATATAAATTGCTTTGTTAATTTAGTGACAAAAATACTTTTTTAAAAAATAGAGGTGATAATCAATATGAAAAGAAGAACTTTTTTGAAAGTATTAGGAAGCGCCGGAGCTTTATCTCTTACGGGATTAAGCATAGGCTGTGATAAAAAGACAGCAGTAGTGGAAGAAGAAACTCCGGTTCCAGAAAGTTTTCCTGATGCAAAAGAATTTGGAGGCAAAAAGCCTGAGGCTGTAATTGATTTGGCAACAGGTGAAGTAAAGTTTGAACCTTCAATCTTAATGAGAAACAGTGCATGCTTGGGATGTTATACTTCCTGTGGTAATCGTGTTAAAATCGATAAGTCCACAGGTAAAATCCTGAGAGTGTACGGAAATCCATATAACCCAAACAACGCAGAGCCTCATCTAAGCATGAAGGATCCGTTGACTGCAGGGTATTTAGCTTTTAGTACTTATAAGAACAACGGCAATCTCCATAGGGGTACATTATGTGCAAGAGGTAATGCAACATTGGAAAGCTATTATGATCCAATGCGTATAACAGTTCCATTAAAAAGAACTGATAAACGTGGAGAAGGTAAATGGAAACCTATTTCATGGAAAGAATTAATTGATGAAACTGTTGAAGGTGGAAATCTTTTCGGTGATATAGGAGAAGATTATGCAATTGATGGGTTTAGAAAAGTAAGAGACAACCAAACACTTATTGACCCTGAGAGACCTGATTTAGGTGCGGTTTCAAACCAATTGGTTATGAACGGTGGTCGTGGAGACGGAAGAAGTATATCAGGAAGATTCTCGGGAGCATTCGGAACCGTTAATAATTACGGTCACGGCTATTCCTGAGGTGGCTCTAAAGTACCTGCGGAGCAGGTAACGACTAATGGTGGAAAACCAGATATCAATAATGCAGAATATGTTTTATTTATGGGAGCATTCCCGGGACACAGTGGAAAGCCTATGCAGGCTATAGCTCGTCAGTCAGCTAAAGCTTTAAATGATGGGAATGTAAAAATTACAGTGGTGGATCCTGTAATGGTAGGTGGAGCAGTAAATCCATTGCTTAAAAATTCTAAGTGGGTTCCTATTGTACCAACTACTGATGGGGCATTTGGAATGGCTATGATTCAATATATAATTGATAACAAAAAGTATGATGAAAAATATTTAAGCTCACCTAATTTAGAGGCAGCTAAGGAAAAAGGCTACAATTCATGGAGTAATGCATCACACTTAGTTATTGTTGATGAATCTCATAAGAATTACGGAAAAATGTTAAGAGCCGAAGATGTTGGGTTCATAGTTCCTGAAGATGAAAAAGAACCTTTCATGACAATTGACAAAGCTACAGGAGATGCAAAATTTATAAAAGATGTTAAAGAAGCAGATATTCATTTTGTGGGAGCAGTAAAAGGAATCAAAGTGAAAACAGCATTTGTAATATTAAAAGAAACTGCTGATGAACACACCTTAGATGAATATGCAGCAGATTGTGGAATAGATAAAAATACTATTATTGAAATAGCCGATGATTTTACTTCTCACGGAATGAAATCATCTGTTGATACATTAGGCGGTACAGCTACATCTAACGGATTAGATTTAGCTTTTATTGTGAATGTATTATCAACATTTGTAGGAAGCATGAATAAAAAAGGTGGTATTTTCCCAAGAAGATACTCATACAAGGGTTTAACAGATGGTGCCCGTTACAAACTTAGCACAATTGAAGGAAAACCTGCTAATAAAGCTTTGTCTTTGAGCAGGGCTGGAGTTAGCTACGAAAGTACTGATGAATACAAGTTAAAAGTTGCTAAAGGAGACAATCCATATCCAAGCAGATTGCCTTGGCATCCTGTTGGTTCAGGCTCTGACAATCAGATGATATTCTCTATGATTAATAAATATCCTTACAGTGTTAAAATATTTATGAACTGGATGGCAAATCCTTTATTGGCTCTTCCAGCAGCAGCAAGAAAAGAAGTAATAGAAACATTAAAGAGTCCTGAAACAGTTCCATTATTTATTTCAGTGGATTGTTACATGGGTGAAACAACTGCTTTGGCAGACTACATAGTTCCTGATACAACACCTTATGAAAGCTGGGGACTAGCAAACGTAGAAGGTAACTTCTCAGGTAAAGCAACAACCTTAAGATGGCCTGTTGTTGAGCCTGCATCAATGAAGTTAGATGATGGCAGACATGCTTCATATGAAGTATTCTTGGTAGACGTTGCTAAAGCTATAGGAGTGCCAGGATTTGGAAAAGATGCAATCACTGATGTAGATGGCAATAAATATGACTTTAACGATGCTCATGAGTTCTATTTAAAAGGTGTTGCAAATTTGGCATATGATGGTGAAGCTGTTGATGATATTTCTGATGAAGAAATAGAAATGCAGGATTTAGAAACTGCAACAAGTAATTGGAAAGATGCTTTAGGCTCTGAAGAAGAGTGGAAAAAAGTTATGAATCTTCTTTCTAGAGGCGGTAGATTTGAAGACCATGGCGCAGGCTTTGATGGGGATAACAGAGTATTTGCAAATACTAAGTGCTTCTCTTTGTATAACGAAAAGTTGGCAACAAGCTACAATTCTATAACTGGTGAAAAGTTTGCTTACGGTACTCCTGCTTGGAATCCACAAAGATTCTTTAATGGAGAATTGGTAAGTGATGTGTTTGCTAAAGAAGAGTGGCCATTTAAAGCAGCAAACTATAAACCAAAATTCAGAAGTGTAAGTATGCTTGCAAACAGCAGCAGCTTAAAAGATATTAATTTAGGCAACAAAGTAGAAATGAATTCAGAAGATGCAAAAGCTTTAGGAATTTCTACTGGCGATAAAGTAAAAGTTACCCCTGCTACAGGTGGAGAATTTGAAGGAACAGCACTTGTAAGAGAAGGTATTGCAAAAGGAACAATTGGCGTGGCTTATGGTTACGGACATTGGGAATATGGAGCTAAATCCTTTACAATCGAAGGTAAAGAACAGTCAGATGCAGAAAGAGGACATGGATTCCATTTAATCGGTATAACTGACCCAAGTATAGAAGGAATTTTCGGTTTCAGTGAGGTTTCTACAGGAGGACCATCAAGAAATGGTGGAGCTTACAAAGTAGAAAAGCTTTAAGAAAGTCAATCCATTCCGATTATTATAATCGGAATGGACAATCTAAGTATGGAAAGAGGTAAATATGGACCAATTAACAATATGCAAACAAAGAAAAAAAATATATGAACTTCTTTCATATTGTTTACTTAATGTTCCTACAGATTCTCTTCTTCAAGTAATGAAAGAGGGACAAGAAGTATTAAAAGAGTTGATTGAGGACAGCAGCAATGAATTTTCAATTGAGTTGTCTGATATAGAAAAATATGAACAAGAATACTATGACAGGTTTTTTGTTCCCACTTCTTCATCATTTATACCACCCTATGAATCTGCCATAAGAAACAGATCTAAGAGTGGTAAGAAAATTAAGTTTGGGAAATTGGAAACAAAAGAAACCTTCCATGTGAAAGCATGCTATGAAATGGTGTCTTTTAATTTTCATAAGCTTAATATGTTCAAGTCTTTGCAGGATATACCATTTCCTGATCATATAGCATATGAAATGTCATTTATGACTTTTCTTGTTTCTGAAGAAGAAAGCTCGTTGGAAAAGGGCGAAGAAAAAAATGCACTAAGATGGCAAAATCTTGAGAGACAGTTTTTAAGTGAACATTTAAGCAAGTGGGTTGAAGATTATGCAAGATTGTCAGAAGAAAAGAACAAAGGCCTTTACAGTTATTGGCTTAATCTTTGTGCTGCATGGATAAAAGAAGATATTTTAGTATTAGAGCCAGAAAAGGAGTGATTTAATTGCCAGAAAATAAAAAGCGTTACGGTATGGTTATAGATTTGAGAAAATGTGTCGGCTGCCATGCTTGCACTGTTGCATGCAAGATGGAAAATGACGTGCCCCAAAACTGTTTTAATACATGGGTGGAAGAATGGGATCATGGCAGTTACCCAAATGTATCAAAAGTAAAATTGCCTAAAATGTGCAATCATTGTGTTGATGCACCTTGCCTTGAAGTATGTCCTGTTGAAGCGACATTTGCTTTGGAAGGCGGAAGTGTTGTTGTAGATGAAGAAAAATGTATAGGCTGCGGAGCATGTCTTGTAGCATGTCCTTATGAAGCAAGATACATGAAGCCGGATCAAAAGGCGGGAAAATGTACTTTCTGTGTAGGAAGAGCTGAATCAGGCTTGATGCCTGCATGTGTAAGCACTTGTATTTCTCATGCCAGGTACTTCGGTGATTTGAATGATCCCGAAAGTGATGTGGCAAAATTAATCAAAGAAAATGAAGTTCATGGGTTAAAAGAAGACTTAGGATTAGACTTAAGCGTAGTATATATAGGATTAAATGAAATAGGAACTGAACCTGCCGATAGATTTAAAGGCGGTAAAGAATAAAGATATTTAAGAGGAGTAATGTCTTTGGCAGAACTCCTCACCTTCAATTGAAAATAAGCAATCGTAAAGATTATTTATATATAGTAATTTTTATAAATTGACATTAAACTAACATTATCCAGTAAAACATTTAATAATAAAGTTATAGAGCGATGTACTAACTTAAAGGAGAGGATATTATTGAAAATCGGCACATCAGAATTAGTGGTAATTTTCGTAGTGGCATTGTTGGTGCTTGGACCGGACAAGGTTCCAAAGTATGCAAAAAAGGCTGGGAAATTCCTGAGTTCGATTAAGGTTTATGCTGACAAGCTGTCAGAAGATATTAATGAGAGTGTTGTAGAACCGATGGAAGAAATTAAAAAGCCCCTTAAAAAAGCCGTTGAACCATTGAAAAAAATTTCGAATGATGCTAATAAACCTATCAAGGATATTAAAAAATCCGTAAATGATATTGGAAAACTTCAAAAGAAGGAAGAAAATGTTATTTCGGTAGCTGAAGAATTAAAAGAAAATACTTCAGCGGTTATCACGGAAACACAAGAAAGTTTATCGCAAGAAACAGAAATTGTTCAAGAAAATTAATTATACCAGGAGGATATTATGTTTGGAAAAATTGGAACACAGGAATTATTAGTAATATTTGCTATTGTTTTAGTAATATTTGGACCAAAGCAGTTACCTAAGTTAGGAAAAACTTTCGGAAAAACTATTAAAGGTTTTAAAGATGGTATAGATGATGGTAATGAAGAGGATTCAAATACAGAAGAAAACTAATATTGGAGAATGAACCGTGAGTAAAAGAGCTGTTAAGAAAAAAGATAAAAAGCCCAGTGGCGAAATGGGTATAATTGAGCATCTAAGTGAATTAAGAAAAAGAATATTTGTCATTGTTATTGTCTTTTTAACCGTAGCAGTTGTTGGTTTTAATTTTTGTGATGATTTAGTGGCGCTGCTTGTAGATAAAGCAAAAGAAATCGGTTATCAAATGGTTTATATTGCACCGGGTGAATTGTTTTCACAATACATTAGATTGGCAATAGTTGGCGGCCTTGTTTTATCATCGCCAGTTATTTTGTTTGAAGTTTGGCTTTTTGTAAAACCTGCTCTTATGAAAAAAGAAAAAACGACTATGTTTTTGTCACTTTTAGCAGGCTTGATTTGCTTTTTGTTAGGTACATTATTTGCTTATTTCGTTGTAGTGCCGGTTACATTGACATTTTTCATTAGTGTAGATCAAAATCATTCTATTCAACCAACTATAACAATACAGAATTTTGTAAGCTTTGTATTGACTACTCTTATTACATTTGGAGCTATTTTTGAGATGCCGGTTGTTACAATTCTGTTAAGTGAATTGGGATTGTTAAAAACTGAATGGCTTATTAAGAGCCGCAAGGCAGTAATTGTTGTTATATTTATAATTGGTGCAATTATTACACCGCCTGATATTATTTCACAAATATTAGTTGCATTACCAATGATTTTGTTATTTGAAATCAGTGTATTAATTAGCAGAGTTATAAGAAAAAGAAAGAGAGATAATGAAGATGATGAAGATTAACGGATTCCCTTCGTTCAAGGAAGGACTTTACTAGGTAGAAAAAGCATAATTTAAACAACATAAAAAGGCAAGAATGAGATAAACAGTCTGTCCATTCTAGCCTTTGAACATAAGGATGTGAATATATGGCTGGAATTATGGATGTAGTTGGAATAATAAATAATTTAGATTATAGGCCAAAGTACGAGCGAGTAAAGTGCATAAAGAACATTTCTCCTAAGGCAAGCTGCAATATATGTGAAGAGGTTTGCAGTAAAAAGGCTGTAAAAATTAATAAAAAGGGAATAACCATAAGTGAAAGCTGTAACTTTTGCAATGAATGTGTTTCTCATTGTCCGACTAATGCATTAGTAGATACAGGCAGAAAGTTTATGGGAGCAGATAAAAAAATTTATTTGCTATGCAACAAGCATAAGCTTAATGAGAACATAAACAATAATTCACGAATTGAGTGCTTGAATTTTTTAAGCACTAAAATTTTATTAAATATATATAATAACGGCTTCAGAGAGATTCATACAAATTTAAATAAATGCGATAATTGTCAAAGAAGCCATAATCTGCAAATAGAATTAGATAGAACAAACATAATACTCAATAATTTAAACTTACCACCTATGTCAGTGCATAATGAAGATGTGGAAAATTTAGTTGAATATGTTAAGGAAGCAGAAAAGATAAAAAAGGATACTCCGATTGACAGAAGAAGCTTCTTTAAACATATGGCAAAGGATTTATTCGGTAAAACATATGAAATAGCACCACCTGCCATTAGGGTTCAGTTCTGGCGCTCGACAGGACAAATCCTACAAAAATGGCAGCAAAACAATGAAAACAAATTATCTGTTTATTTAGTTGATATAGATAAGGACAGATGCATTCAGTGCAAAGCATGCATGAAAATGTGCACCCATAATGTTTGGGAGGAAAACAACGATACAATTGTATTCAGAACATATTTATGTACCGGTTGCAATTTATGCAAAGATATTTGTCCAACAAAAGCAATTGACATAAGAGAAAATTTTGAAATAATAAATGAAACAATCTTTTTCAATACAAAAAAGGAATGTATATCTTGCAAAAAAGAATTCTTTGCATCTATTACAGAAACCGACGTTTGTCCGACTTGTACATGGAAGAACACAAAAAAATAATTGTCATCCTGAGCATAGCGAAGGATCTAATCTATTAACATATGAGATTCTTCACCTTTGGTTCAGAATGACAAGAACTATGCACCTAAAATGAAGTCTATTTACAATTTAATACTCCGAGTTTTACGAGCTAAGGGAAACTATGCTTGTATAACCTGGGTTTAAACCCCACAGGGTAGTCAGAGAAATCTGCTGTCCCCACGTTTGGAAAGGAGATGCATTAGGCTTATTAAGCTTACATTGGCATATTCCTGTGTAAGCTTTTTGTATGCCCTAACCCCATTTCTCAGAGTCCTTTTTCTGAGAAATGGATGGTAGGTCAACCGCACAGAATGCCAAATTTGTGCGACGCAAGGAGCAAACAAATTTGTTGCATTCCCCTGCGTATGTACCTTATAAAGTGACTTGAAATGGAGTAAGCATGAACGATATTTTAAAAAAATATAAATATGGAATAATGGTGATTACAATAATATTTTTATGTGTAATTTCCTTAACATTAGGGAAATTTCCAATTACCTACAATGATATATATGAAATTATGTCAGTAAGTTTTTTCGGAAAAGACTATGCAATAAATTCTGCAATGGAAACAGTTTTGTTTGATGTAAGGCTACCACGTATTTTAGCAGCAGTAATAATAGGAGGTTCTCTATCTGTTTCAGGAGCAGCATATCAAGGTATATTTAACAATCCGTTGGTATCACCGGATATATTGGGAGCCACTGCAGGTGCATCTTTAGGTGCTGCCATAGGAATTATATTTTCATGGAGTATAATAGGGATACAAATAAATTCGTTTATAACAGGTATTTTGGCTGTGGCTGTAACATGGTTTGTAAGCACTAAAGTAAGACAAAATAATCAAGTGCTTGTATTGGTACTTTCAGGAATGCTTGTTGGAACAATTTTCAATTCTTTTGTATCTCTTATAAAATATATAGCAGACCCTTATAATAAATTGCCTGCAATTAATTTCTGGCTGCTTGGGAGCTTGACGGCAATAGATATGGAAGATATTTTAATTTTATTAACTATAAATTTATTATCTTTAATTCCTTTATATTTTATGAGATGGAATCTCAATGTTTTATCCTTTGGAGATGAAGAAGCGCAAACATTAGGAATTGATACCAATAAAATAAGACTAATAATAGTATTGTTCTCAACACTGCTCACTGCATCCTCGGTAGCTGTTTGCGGTACAATAGGTTGGATAGGATTGGTTATACCGCATTTGGCGAGAAATATAGCAGGACCTAATTACAAAGTATTATTGCCTTCTTCATTTTTCATGGGCGGAGCATTTTTGTTAATAGTTGATACAATATCACGTACCATATTTTCTATAGAGTTTCCCATAGGGATAATTACATCACTTATAGGTGCACCCTTTTATCTATGGCTATTGGCACGATCAAGGAGAGGTTGGAAATGAGATTAAATGTAGAAAATTTAACTTTTAGGTATAATTTAGAAAAGACAGTATTTGAAAATATTTCATTTTCTTTGGGTGAAGGGGAGTGCTTATTTTTGTTAGGGCCTAACGGGATAGGAAAAACAACATTATTCAAGGTGTTATTAGGAATATTGAAAGCTGACAAAGGAAATATTACATTAGGAAATAAAAATATTTCTGGTTGGACAAGGAAGAAGATTGCCAAATTTATCGGATATGTTCCGCAGCACCACAACCCTCCCTTTTCATATACAGTTTTGGAGGTTGTTTTAATGGGAAGGACACCCCACTTAAACAGATTTGATATGCCATCTAAAAGCGATGAAGAAATTGCTTTAAAAGCAATAGAAAGCATAGGACTTAGTCATTTGGCAAGCAAAAGCTATACTAATATAAGCGGAGGTGAAAGACAGCTTGTGCTAATTGCAAGAGCACTGACACAACAACCCAAAATACTAATTATGGATGAGCCAACATCTAATTTAGATTACGGTAATCAGTTCAAGGTTATGAATCATTTACAAACACTTTCAAAGATGGGCATAGGTGTTATAATTTCTACCCATATGCCTGATCATGCAATTCGATACGGAACCAAGGCAGCGCTTATGAAGGGTGGTATTATTCATTCGACAGGTGACCCTAATGAAGTTATTAATAAACAAAACATCAAAGAATTGTATAATATTGATTCTGAATTAATTAACGTACAGGTTAGTGACGAAAATAAATTTAAAGTATGTATTCCTTATTAATCGCATAAGATGGAGGCTAAAATGAAAAAGAAAATATTATTATTAATTATATTATTAATTACTGCTTTATTGTTAGTAGTTGGATGCAACAAGAAAGAAGAAGTTAAAGAAACAGAAAATAGAACTGTTGTTGATATGGCAGGAAGAAGTGTAGAAATACCTGCAAATGTTGAAAAAATTTATGCAACAGGTACATTAGGAACAATTTTGATACAGACATTGGCACCGGAGAGCATTGCAGGATTAAACAGCGAAATGTCAGAAATGGAATTAAAGTATTTAGGAGATACAAACAAGGCTACTCCTGTGTTGGGCTCTTGGAAAGGAACTCAGTATAATGGCAATATTGAAGAGTTTTTAATGGTAAAACCTGATGTAATAATTAACATGGGAGATGTTTCAGAAGCTTATATATCTGATACAGAAGAAATTGAAAAACAAACAGGCATACCAGTATTAATGGTAGATGGAAGTATTGATAAAACAGCTGAAGCATATACCTTTCTTGGAGAAATATTGAATAAGGAAGATAGAGCAAAGAAACTATCAGATTATTTCACTAAAACAATGAGTAATGTAAAGGGAGTTATTAACAATATCCCCGAAGAAAAAAGAGTAAAAGTATATTATGCAATGGGGCCTAAAGGTCTTGAAACTGAACTTAGAGGGACTATTAATTCTGAAATAATTGAAATTGCAGGTGGTTTAAATGTTGCCAGCAGTAACTGGAAGTCAGAATCAAGAAGAATTCAGGTTTCATTGGAGCAAGTAATTCTTGAAAACCCTGATGTGGTTATTATTAGTATCGATGGCGACAGTAATCATCAAGTTTATAAGGATATAACAAATAGTAGTAGCTGGGGTGTTATTAATGCTGTTAATGATGGAAAAGTTTATGAAATACCCGGTATTCCATATGATTGGATAAATAGACCGCCTTCTGTAAACAGAATTATAGGAATTAAATGGCTTGCTAATATACTTTATCCTGATAAATATGAAATTGATGTTAAGCAGGAAATTAAAGATTTCTTTGAATTGTACTATTTATATGATATTACAGATGAGGAAATAGAAGAAATATTGGTCAATAGCAAGGTAAATTAAAGCGAGGTGGGGAAATGTCTTATAATGTTACAGGTATATTATTAGCAGGTGGTAAAAGTTCTCGTATGGGAAAGGACAAGGCTCTCATTAAGTACGGAGATGAGACATTTATGTCAAATTCTCTCAAGAAGCTTAACAAACTATTTGATGAGGTAATTGTTGTAGCAGATAATGTTGAAAAATATCATATAGAGAATGTGAAAATTATAAAAGACATTTATCCGGGAATGGGACCTATGGGTGGAATTCATGCAGCTCTTAAGGCAGCAAAAAATGACTGGTTATTTGTAATACCTTGTGACATGCCAATGTGGGAAGTTTTTTTAGTAGAGGAAATGTTAAAGCATCGATTAGACAATGATATTGTAGTTCCTTTAATAAATGACCATATGGAGCCATTATTTGCCCTATATAAGAAAACTTGCATACCGGGTATTGAACAATGTTTAAACAACAATATAATAAAGGTAATAGAGTTATATTCCTTAGTTAAAACAAATTATTTGGACTTAGAAAAATTATATCATGAGTTTAATCAATGCACTAAAAGTTTTTTCAATATTAATACTCCTGAAGACTTATACAATATGGTTAAAATTAACGGTCTTAAAACAAATGTTGAAATAGAACAGGCACTTAAGCTACTTCTATCTAAAACAAAAGTTACAAATAAAACTGAAATAATCCATATAAACAATTCATTAGGGAGAGTACTGTCTGAAAACATATATGCTCCGCAAAATTTGCCTGAATCACAGCGTTCATCTGTGGACGGGTATATTATATGTGATGAAGATATAAATGATGTTATGCTAAATGGATTTTTGAAATTAGCTGTTACAGATAAGGTGCCAGCAGGTTCCATACCGGTGAATTCTTTATCAAGGGGCAATTCACAAAGTGTTATGACAGGAGCAGTATTGCCTTTAAATTCTGCCGGTGTAATAATGCATGAACATGTGGAAAGAGAAAATTCATCTATAATTGTAAGAGGAAATATAAAAAAAGGGCAAAATATAATTGAAGCCGGCAGTGATGTAAAGAAGGGCGATATAGTTGCTTCAAAAGGAGAAATAATAAGCCCTGAATTGCTAAGTATTCTATCGTTTAACGGAATTTCTTTTATCCCAGTTTATTGGGTTATTAAAGCTTCCATTATCAGTACCGGTTCAGAGTTAATTTTGCCGGGTGAAAAATACAATACAGCTAAAACATATAACAGTAACATGTATTTTGCAGACAGTATACTGAAAAATTTAGGTGTTGAAACTGTTATGGGAGGAATCGCACCTGACAATGCAGCAAAACTTTCTGAAAAGCTTTCAGAGGCTATGAAAGAGTCCGATATAGTAATAAGTTTCGGAGGAGCATTTTCTGGAGAATATGATTTGATAGAGCAAAGTCTTTTGATGCTGGGAGCCAAAATTTTATTTTCAGGGATTGCTGTAAAACCTGGAAAATCATTTATAGCTGCCAAAAAGGATGAAAAATTGTTCTTATGTTTATCAGGTAGTCCCGGCTCAGCATTTAACAACGTACACTTAGTTGTAAAGCCTGTAATAAAGAAGCTTATGGGAATAAGTAATTTCATGCCTGCTAAATTAGAAATAAAAATTCCTGATGATTATGCAAACAAAAAGTCTTACAGAAGAATTTTGCAAGGAAGACTGCATTTGGAAAAAGGAGAATTGCAATTTAAAATTTTTGAAGGAAAAAGTATTTTTGATGTATTGAAAAAAACAAATATATTAATTGATCTACCATCAAAGGCTTATTTTAAAGCTGATGATTTAATAAATGTATATTATATTGAGGAGGACTAAATGAGTAAAGTAGTAATATCTGTTGTTGCTAAATCTGGTTCCGGAAAAACAACACTGTTAGAAAAGGTAATAAGGATTTTAAAGGAAAAGAATATTAAATTAGCTGTTATAAAGCATGATGCCCATAGCTTTGAAATGGATAAACCGGGCAAGGATACCTGGAGACATGCACAGGCAGGAGCAGATATAATAGCAATTTCTTCTCCTGAAAAATTTGCAATGATTGAAAAAAGAGAAAAAGAATTAACCTTAGATGAAATTGTTGATAGAATTGAAGGCGTGGATTTAATAATTACAGAAGGCTTTAAAAGACAAAATAAGCCAAAAATAGAAGTTTTCCGCTCAACAGCCCATAGCACTCTATTATGTGAACCGAACGAATTAATTGCAATTGCCAGCGACATCTCCTGGGACATAGGTATTCCATGCTACCATATAGATGACGCAGAAGGAATTGCAAATGAAATAATTAATTTTATGGAAAAACAGAAATAAAAAAATTAGTTCAGTACCAGGGAAAGCTTCGAGAAAATTTAATGAAGATATTATAAATTTCGATAAACAACATTAACTTAAACATAATAGCAATCTCAATTAATTATTATTTAATTGAGATTGCTTATTTTGTTATGTATATAAAATTGTAATGTAAATTTATTTAATAAACAAATTCCACTGTTACAAACGCCTCTGTCTGTATATTTCCTGGTACAATTGGAGTTGAAACAAATTCACGTTGAAATGGTTGTGGAGGTAAAGAACTGGTTTCAATAATATTAATAGGTATTGGTTCTGCTTTAATTCCTAAATTATTTAATATTGACTTAGCTTTTTGAATAGCATTTTTTATAGCCAGATTTAGTGCTTGTTGATAATAAAAGTCGCTATTAGAAACATCAAATGAAATAAGGTCAACAATGTTGGCTCCTGAATTTACAGATGCATCAATAATATTTCCAACTTGATTTAAATTACTAGTTTTTATTTCAAGAACATTTCTAACAGAATAACCTCTGTCTATTTGCCTTCCTTCGTCATAGTCATAAATTTTATTAATTGTATATTGAAAAGTTTTAACATCTGTGACACCAATTTGTTGAAGAACCTGTAGTATTCTTTGTACTATTTGAGCATTTTCAGATTGGATTTCAACTAGGTTTTCACCTGTTGTTTGTACACCTAGACGAATAATCGCAATATTAGGTGCAGTAGTAACTTTACCATGTCCTGTTAAAGTCATGGTTTTACCATTATGAGTGTTATGTACATCAGAAAAAGCTTTAGTCATTTAATGAACCACCTTCCTTAAATAATTAATTATTTATACCATTATATGTAATAATCTTAATACTGTAACTTATGACTAAAATATATATTAATTTTGTTATACTAGTGGAAATGTAAAAATATTATGGTAAAATAAGGCTTTGTAATGTAGTGTAAAATAAACCTTCTTTAAAATAGACAGAAAAACTTTTAATGATCTTTTAATAAATCATTAATAACAAAATAAGGTAAAAATAGTATGATTTAATGCAATATGGTGTGTTTTATAAATATATGAAAGATGGCTAGATAAGTTAAAATCAAGGTTTATTAAATATTACAATATATTAATAGTGTTAATTATTGACACAAATATTCAACTAGTGTATTATTAAACTAATACACTAGTATAAAACGCAAATTATTATATAATTAGGAGTCGAAAATGAAAAAAATATTTACACGTAAAAAATTAATAATTGTTTTACTAATTTTTATTGTTGCTGTTTCTGTATTTTTGGTGTTTAACAAAAATACGAAAGAACCAGTTTTCAATGCAAATATTATGTCTTTAGAAACTAAAACAATAGAACAGATTATTTCTGTAAAGTCTACATTAGATGGTATTGAAAAAGCCGAGGTTGTTTCTCCATTGAATTATGAAATTGTAGATATTAAAGTTAAAGAAGGAGATATTGTATCGAAAGATCAAGTTTTAGCTGTATTGGATAGTGAGGAACTTGAAAAAGACATTTCTGAAGTGGAAAGTCAAATAGAGTTAATGAATTTAGAACAACAAGAAAAGTTACAATCAAAGCAAATCGAGTATGATAAAGCTCTTTTGCAACTCAAAGAATTAGAAAAAAGTTATAATCAAAATCAAATATTATTTGAAAATGAAATTATAACAGAGGAAGCATTTAAAGATATAGAAAGTGAATTAAATACAGCAAAAAAAAATATTGAAAGCTACAATGTTGCAAATGGTAAAATTGTTTCAACACCTGCTGAAGAAAAACTTATTGAAATAAAGAAAAAAGAACTATTACAAAAAAAGGAAGATTTAGAAAAAGTTTATGTAAGAAGTCCTATAGACGGCACAGTTACAAGAGTAAATGTATTTTTAGGTAGATATGCCAATGATACAGAAAACGAGAAAGCAATGTTTATTATTGAGAATTTAGAACAGCTTCAAATGAAAGTTTATATAAGTGAATATGATATAGGGAAAATTAAGAAAGGACAGGAAGTCGAAATATATTCTGATATTTTAGGGCAAGATTTTGTAAATGGAACTGTGGCAAGAATATCACCTACAGCTGAACAAAAAGAAAATAATTCTATGGAAAGAGTTATACCTGTTTTAATCGAAGTATTGGAAAAACCAGATGAACTTATAGCAGGAGTTTTAGCTACTGCTAAAATTAAAGTAGATAAGTCTGAAGATGTTTTAACAGTTCCGTCAGGTGCATTAATACAGGAAAGTGACTCTGCTTTTAAAGTTTTTGTTATAAATAGTGACAATACAATTAAATCAATATCTGTTGAAATTGGTCTAGAAACTGATTTAGAGACAGAAATTTATAGTTCTGAGCTGACCGAAGGGATGAAAGTTATAATAAATCCTGATAATACATATGTGGATGGAATGACAGTTACTCCCAATGAAATAGGAATGGAGTAGGAATATAATGGATAACATAATAAATATTAATAAATTAAACAAAATTTATAAAAATGGTTCTGTAGAAGTACATGCTTTAAAAAATGTAAATCTTGAAATAAAACGTGGAGAATTTATTGCAATTATGGGCCATTCTGGTTCTGGTAAATCTACTCTTATGAATATTCTAGGTTGCTTAGATAAACCAACAGATGGTGAATATCTGTTAGAAGGTATAGATATAAGTAAAAAAAATCCTGATGAATTATCATTTATTAGAAATAAAAAAATAGGTTTTGTATTTCAAGCTTTTAATCTAATACCAAGAACTAATGTGTTAAAAAATGTTGAGCTCCCCATGATATATGCAAAAACAAAACCGCCTCAAAGGAAAAACAGAGCATTGGAATTGTTAGAAAAGGTGGGTCTTAGTGATAGAATAACTCATCTGCCTAATGAATTATCTGGTGGTCAAAAACAAAGAGTAGCAATAGCTCGAGCTTTAGCTAATAATCCTCCAATTATTTTAGCAGATGAACCTACTGGTAATTTAGATACTAAATCCTCTGAAGAAATTATGGAGTTGTTTACAAATTTACATAAAGAAGGAACTAGTGTAATTTTAGTTACACATGAAGTTGATATTGCAAGATATGCTAATAGGGTTATAGTATTTAAAGATGGAAATATTGTAGAAGACAAAATGAAAGAAGGTGTCTATAATGATTTGGCTAGAGAATATTAAAATAGCATTTCAGTCAATTTTATCAAACAAGATGCGTTCTTTGCTTACGATGCTTGGAATTATTATTGGCATAAGCTCTGTAATTTCAATAGTTTCCATAGGAGACAGCATGAAAGGAGTAATGGACGATATATATAAAGATATAGGGAAAAATCGAGCTTATATGTATGTAGGCAATATTGAAGATTTTAGGTCAACTGATTTTTTTTCAATGGAAGATATTGAGTTACTTAAGGAAAGGTTTGGAGATAAGTTAGCTTACATATGTACTGATGAATCATTGAGAAGTGATGTTACTATTAATAGAAATACTATTAAATTAAGAATGCAAAGTGTTGGTGGAAATTATAGGGATGTTCAGGAAATTAAAATGTTATATGGTAGGATGATTAACGAAAATGATGTCGAAAGGAAAAGTAAAGTTATTGTTTTAGAGCAAAATGCTGCATTAAAGTTATTTGGAAATGATAATGTTGTGGGAAAAACAATAAGAGTAGATATAAAAGAAAACAAAGAAGACTTATTAATTGTCGGTGTATATAAAATTGAACAGTCTCCTGTTTTATCACTTCTTCAAGGTCAAAGTGTATATGAAAGTAGTTTTATACCATATACGACTGCATTTCCGTCATATTATGGTTTTTATAGTTTAGACGTATTTGTAAACGAAAAGTATACAATAAATTATGTTAAAGATGAAATTGTTTCTTATGTAGCTAATTTAAAACATAGAGAGCCAGAGAATTACATATTTTATACAGTAGAAGAAGATCAAGCAATGGTGAATAATGTTGTGGGTGGATTATCTGTAGCTGTTGGTGCTATAGCTGCAATATCATTAGTAGTTGGAGGTATTGGAATTATGAATATTATGCTTGTTTCTGTTACTGAAAGGACTAGAGAAATAGGTATAAAAAAGGCACTAGGAGCTAGAACAAATGATGTTTTATTTCAATTTTTAATTGAATCTGCCACTCTATCAGCAATAGGTGGTATTTTTGGAACTGCTTTTGGAATAGGTTTAGTCATGTTAGGAGGCTCTTTAATATCTATACCTATAGTTGTCAATCCTGCTTCAATTATAATTGCTGTTGCATTTTCAACTATTATAGGTATCTTTTTTGGGTATTATCCTGCAAAAAAAGCAGCAAAGTCGGATCCTATTGAATCATTAAGATATGAATAATATTAAATTGTTAGTTTTGACAACTCTTTATGTTAATTTTGACGATTTGCCGCAGGAGTATTAACTATGTGTTAGTATAGTTTGGTATACCGAGTAAAAGGTGTAACTTGCTCGGTTAAGCGGTGGAAGTAATTGTGTCACAATTACTTCCAAAGTTATAATTAAAAGTTGGCAGGTATTTAATATGAACTTTAATACATTTATTTTAAAAATTTATAACGTTTCATTTCGTCTCATAGGAGAAGAAAATAAAGCTAGTGATATTGCAACTCTAGCAGTTGATAGAGTATTGACGAAATTTAATTGTCAAGAAACAATAACGGATAAAATGCTTAAAATTTGTTCAATGGAAGTATGTTATATTTTTCTTACCGAATCAAATACAATTTGTAATATAAAAGATTTTACATCACAGATTGATAATAAGATTGAAAATTTAGTACAAGCATCAATTTTGATGCTCGAACCTTTAAATAGAGTCGTAATAGTTTGGAAAGATATATTAGGATATGAATTAATAGAATTAAATGATATAGTTAAATTGCAAAAAAAAGAACTTAATTATTTATTATTTAATTCTCGCAAACATCTCAAAGACCAATTATCAAAGTTAAAAATTTCACAAAAGTAAATTTATATGGTATAATATTATATAATAATTAAGAAAATTAGCAGGTGATAACATGTTACAAAT
Source organism: Sedimentibacter sp. MB31-C6 (assembly GCF_035934735.1). NCBI lineage: Bacteria > Bacillati > Bacillota > Tissierellia > Sedimentibacter > Sedimentibacter sp. MB31-C6. The sequence continues at coordinate 259,461 of NZ_CP142396.1, read as the reverse complement.
TGCAGTGTGTGATGATGATAATATTACTTGTTTACAGATAGAAAATATGCTGAAGGAAATTAGTAAAGATATTTTTGAAATTATAGAGGTGGAAATTTTTCTTTCAGGGGAGGATTTATGTAAATTTTTATCTGAGAACAATCATTTTGATATTATATTGTTAGATATTGAACTTCATAAATTAAATGGAGTTGAAGTAGGAAAAATTATTCGGGAAAAAATGAATGATGAAATAACACAAATTGTCTATATTTCTGCTAAAGAAAGTTATGCAATGGATCTTTTTCAAATAAGACCATTGAACTTTCTAATAAAGCCTATAGAATACGATAAATTGTTTGATGTTATTAAAATGGCGACTAAATTAATAGAAAAAAGCAATCAATGTTTTGAGTTTAAAAATGGTAATTCTATTTATAGAATACCATTTCAAGACATTATATATTTTGAAAGTGATAGAAGGAAAGTAAATATTATTTCTAAAGGTGAAATTCAAAGCTGTTATGGTAAATTATCAGAAGTTCAAAAACAACTTTATAATCAGGATTTTATAACAATTCACAAATCATTTTTAGTAAATTATAAACATGTAATTGAGTATCAGTATGAATATGTAAAAATGTCAGATGATAAAATTTTGCCTATAAGTCAAAATAACAGAAAATCTGTTAGAAATCAATTACTGCATCGAAAACAAAGGATGAAATAATTATGAATAGTATAAATATTGTTTATATGATTTCTAATATATTTGGAATATATGTAATTTATAAATTTATGAATATTTTTTTTAACACAAATGAGGTTAATAGAAAATTGGAGGTACTATCATATATATTTTACTATATTGTAATAGGACTTGCTTTTTTATTTTTTAATAAGCCTAGTATGTATTTGATTATTAACATACTTATGTTTTATTTAATAACTTTAAATTATCCTTCTACATTAAAATTAAAATTAACTGCAACTATTTTAACATATGTTATTTTGGCAATTCTAGAAGCCTTTGCTGTTATAACAGTAAGTTTTTTGAATATAAATATAATTGCTTTAAATGACGATTTACAAATGATAATTGTATTAATTAGTTCGAAAATTTTTTCTTTTGTGATAATTCTTGCTTTATCAAATTTTAAATTAGTCAAAGAAAGTATAATTGTATCACCGCAACATTGGTTTTCTATAATAATAATTCCAATTGGCACCTTAATATCAACAATTATTTTAATTTCTGTAATTAATGATAATAATTTACTTTTAATTAATATAAGTGTTATTATTATGTTTATGATTAATATTCTAGTATTTTATCTTTATGATTCAATAGTGAAATTCGATAATGAAAAAATGGAGAATGTTATTTTACAACAACAAAACAATGCTTATTGTAAACAATTTGAACTTATTAATCAGTCTCAGGAAAATATAAAAATACTTAGACATGATTTAAAAAATCATATTACATCTTTACAAATTATGATTGAAAAAAAAGACAATAAAAGTGCATTAAGCTATCTTAAAAAAATTTATGATTATGTTAATTGTTCAAATGAATATGCTAAATCTGGAAATTCAGAGGTGGATAGTATATTGAATTACAAAATTAATGAAGCAGTTAAATATGGTATTAACGTAAATTTAAATTTGAGTATTCCAAAAAAACTAAATATTCATCCCTTTGATTTAAGTGTTGTTTTGGGAAATATAATAGATAATGCTATAAGAGCAACAATAAATACAAAAGAAGAAAAAGAAATATGCATTTCTATTGAATATGAAAGAAATGTTCTTTATTTAAGTATGATCAACCCTTTTAATGGTAATGTGTCCTATAAAAACAGTGAATTAGAGACAACACATAATGATATAGAGAATCATGGCATAGGACTCAAAAGTGTTAAGAAATCTATTGAAAGGTATAATGGTGTATTAGATATTTATTACACAGATAATATGTTTTATACGGATTTATTGCTTTATAATCCTGTCAATAACCTTACAAAGTAAATATTGGACTGATTCTCAATTAAGTATATTTGCATGACTTTCTTTATTACTTATTTTTAACTTTATTAGCTTCTTTTAATTCTGCAAAATGATTGCAACGCTTGGAATCAGATTCGATTTCCCAATGTATTATTAATGTTAAAGCAGCTCTTAACACTACAATTGAAGCTAGTATTATAAGCTCATCAATCGTTCTAATAACAAGAGTTTTCAGAATCTCTGCTCCTAGTTTAAACTCAAGAGCCATAGCTAGCGCTTGGGAAAATTCTATTTTTACAGTTTCATCAGAAAACTTAAAAAATCTAAAGGCGTACCTAAAAAATGTTTTTATTGCAGAATACATAACAATAAAAACTCCAATTAGTTCTAGCATATGTGCCAAATTAGGAACTATAATTGAAATCAAATGTTCTAACATATTTTCCTCCGAAAAGATAATATAATCGATAACTTAATAAGAAATTTTAATACAAGCTATATAGAATTATAATAAACATATCTGCTAATGTCAAATGCCATTTCGTAATACCATATTATATCCTTGCTACACTGCGGTATCGGGACGCATAAAATGCGGCCCTTACAGAATCGAACAGTAGAAGCGGTAAGCATATAATGCATAATATGTCAACTAAATGATATATATATGTAATATATCATTTAGTTGACATATTGTCTATTAATTTTAAATATATATAACTATAAATGGGAGGTGAGGAAGTGTTAATTGCTATTAAGAAAAAAAATATAATGATTTTTTTAGTATGTTGTGTATTTTTATTTGCTTTATTTTTTATAATTGAGAATTCTAATAATTTTTCTATCACTACATCAACAGAAATAACAAATTGGGGATTGAGTTTTAGAGAGAATGGAAAATCTCCATTAGGAAATGCAACACCAGAATATCTAAAGAAGTATAATTCATATTATGTTGATGGAACAGACGATAAAGTTATATATTTAACTTTTGATGCTGGATTTGAGAATGGCTATACACCTCAAATTTTAGATATTCTAAGTGAGCATGATGTAAAGGCCGCGTTTTTTTTAGTTGGTAATTATATAGAAAAAAGCCCTAATTTAGTAAAAAGGATGGTTAATGAAGGGCATATTGTAGGGAATCATACATATAATCATCCAGATATGTCAAGATTATTAGAGTTAGAAGCTTTTAAAGAGGAATTAAATTCTTTGGAGGAATTATATAAAGAAACAACGGGGCAGGATATGCCTAAGTTTTATAGACCTCCTCAAGGTAAGTTTAACGAAGAAAATCTTAAAAATGCAAAAGAACTTGGGTATAAAACAATATTTTGGAGTCTTGCTTATGTAGATTGGTATGTAGATAAGCAACCAACAAAAGAGCAAGCTTTTAGCAAATTAATACCTCGTATTCATCCGGGGGCAATAGTTTTATTACACAGTACATCTCAAACTAATGCAGAAATTTTAGATGAATTATTATCTAAATGGAAAGAAGAAGGATATAAGTTTAAAACTTTAAATGATTTAAAATAACATACTTTGTTGTTATAATTAGTAATTAGAATTTATAAATGGGAAGCGATTATATATTATCCTTCCTGTTTTTTATTTAATATTTTGGATATTTTTACTTAGATTTGAAAGAATAAACTAAGATAAATGAAAAGCAAAGGAGAAATTTCATGCAAAGTAAGAGATTTAAGCTAGGGCTTATATCAAAAATAATACTCGGTATTATTTTTGGTTTAATAATTGGTATCGTCGCACCGAATTGGTTTATTCAAATATTTGTAACATTTAGTTCAATATTTGGCAACTTTCTTGGATTTATTATTCCACTTTTAATTTTAGGGTTTGTAACAGCGGGAATTGCTGAACTTGGAACAGGTGCAGGTAAGCTTTTAGGTATAACTATTGGTATAGCTTATTTGTTTACCTTAATAGCTGGTTTATTTGCATATACTGTTGGAGTATCATTATTACCTTCAATTATTACACCAGAAACTGCTGGAAATATTACTACAGCTAAAGCAGATTTAGAGCCTTTTTTTATAGTTGAAATGCCTGCTATTATGGAAGTAGTATCAGCTTTAATTTTAGCTTTCTTGTTAGGATTGGGAATAGCAGCAATTGACAGCGATCCGCTAAGAAAAATTGCTAATGACTTTCAAAAAATTATTACCAAAGTAATTGAAAGTATAGTAATACCATTACTACCTATTTACATAGTTGGGATTTTTGGAAATATGACATATACTGGACAGGTTATGACTGTGTTTTCAGTATTTTGGAAGGTATTTTTAATTGTAATATCTTGTCATATACTTATTATTTTATTTCAGTTTGCAATTAGTTGTTTTATAAGCAAAAAAAATTACTTCAGAAGTTTAAAGATACAAATTACTGGGTATATGACAGCTTTAGGAACACAATCCTCTGCTGCAACGATTCCGGTTAACATACAATGCTCCGAAAAGATTGGCATTTCAAAGGGGATTAGAGAATTTGTTATTCCGCTTTGTGCAACAACTCATATGTCTGGTAGCACAATAACATTAACTATTTGTGCTATGTCAGTTATGATGTTAAATGGAGTACCAATAGTATTCAGTGCTTTTTTTGGATTTATAGCTATGTTAGGTATTACAATTGTTGCTGCACCTGGAGTACCCGGAGGAGCAGTTATGGCTTCTTTAGGAGTATTAGAATTGATTTTAGGATTTACTGAGCCAATGATAGCATTAATGATAGCTTTATATATTGCTCAGGATAGTTTCGGTACTGCTTGTAATGTAACAGGAGATCAAGCGGTGGCAATGATAGTAGATAGAATTCAAGAAAATAAGTAGTTATGTTGGTAATAAATAATCTGTTGATTTAAAGATAAGCTATGTTATAATATGATTGCCTAAAAACTATAATGAAAGGCAATTATATTATATTAGATTTTTACGATATAATTTTTAGTAAAGGAGATTTACATGAGAGACTATAGCGCTTTTGATATACTAGGACCAATAATGGTTGGTCCATCTAGTTCTCATACTGCAGGAGCAGCTAGATTAGCAAAGGTAGCCCGTATTATAGCTGGAGGTAAAATAAAAAAGGTAGAATTTTATCTTCATGGCTCTTTTGCAAAAACATATATAGGACATGGAACTGATAAGGCATTGTTAGCCGGAATACAAAATATAGATCCTTGGGATGAAAATTTAAAGAAATCTTATGAAATAGCTACTGAAAATGGAATTGAATATGACTTTATTGAAAGTGATTTAGGTGAAGTTCATCCAAATACTGTAAAATTCATTATAACAAGAGAAGATGGAATGATTTCCGAAGTTACAGGATCTTCGATAGGTGGAGGAAATATTTTGATTTTTAATATTGATGGTCAAAATGTTGAGTTTACAGGAGAATTTCCTACTATACTTACACATCATAAGGATTTACCTGGTGTTATTTCTAAGATATCATCTATTTTATTTGAAGATAATATAAATATAGCAAACATGAGGGTATATAGAGATGGAAAAGGTAAATTAGCAACTATGGCATTGGAAACAGATAATATTATAACTGAAAAGATAAAAGTAAAGGTAAAACAAATTGAAGAAATAGAAAGTGTTAAATTTATTAATCCAGTAGTAGAAGGAGTTTTATAATGTTTGTAACAAATGGTAAGGATTTAATAAAAGAGTGTTCAAAAGAAGGTATATCTATATATGAATACACTATAAGACAAGAAATGGAAAAAAGTGATCTTAATCGAAGTGATGTTTTAAATAAGATGAAACATAATTTAGATGTAATGAAGAGTTCTTCTTCTTTTGCACAATATAATGATGTAAAGTCTGTCAGTGGATTAATTGGAGGAGATGCATATAAATTAGGACAATATGCTGATAAGAAAAAAACGTTAACTGGAGATTTTATTGTAAGAGCAATGGCTAGGGCATTATCATCATCTGAAGTAAATGCTGCTATGGGAAGAATAGTTGCTTGTCCAACAGCTGGTTCTTGTGGTATATTGCCTGCTGCTGTTATATCTGCGGGGGAAAAATTAGAGAAAACTGATGAAGAATTAATACATGCGTTGTTCACAGCATCAGGTGTAGGTATTATTATTGCTAAAAATGCTACCTTAGCAGGAGCAGAAGGAGGATGTCAAGCCGAGTGTGGCTCTGCTGCAGCCATGGCATCAGCAGCTATTGTTGAAATGTTAGGCGGTACTCCTGAACAGGCTTTAGATGCAGCAGCTATTGTCATAAAAAATGTATTAGGTCTTATCTGTGATCCTGTTGCTGGACTTGTAGAAGTGCCTTGTGCAAAACGAAATGTGGCCGGTGTTGTCAGTGCTCTTACAACAGCAGATTTAGCAATGAGTGGTGTAAAAAGTAAAATTCCATTTGATGAAGTTGTATGGGCAATGTATAGGGTTGGCAAGCAATTACCTCCTGAACTTAGAGAAACTGCTTTAGGGGGCATAGCAATAACGCCTACAGCTTTAAAGTTTAATGAAGAAATATTTAAAGAATCATAAAATGATTTTGTTAAAAAGATTATATTATTTTAAAAGAAACATATATAAAAAAGAGTTTATTTTTATAAATAGATTACTGTAATGGTAAAAAAATATTATTGACAAACAATTTGTACTATGGTAATTTTAATGTAATATATATTGTAAGGGGAAGAGTAATCACTTAGTTTTAATTAAAGCAAGATAGGGACGATGGAAGCCTATTATTAGCTTGTGATGAAAGACACCTCTATTTATTGCAATGACAATTGAGAGGGACTATTTTTAGTCCAAATAGGGTGGCAACGCGGGTTATACTCGTCCCTAAGAGGGACGAGTTTTATTTATTTTTATTTGGAGGATAATTATGGAATCTATGGGTTTGCTGAGAAAAACTAATATGTGTGGAGAATTGACAAAAAAGGATATTGGTAAAGAAGTTGTGCTAATGGGATGGGTTCAAAAAAGAAGAAGCTTAGGTGGACTTATCTTTGCAGATTTAAGGGATATTACGGGTTTAATTCAAGTAGTATTTGATACTGAAGTAAATAAAGAAGCTTTTGAGAAATCAGAAAGTTTAAGAAGTGAGTTTGTTATTGCTGTTAGAGGAAAGGTATGCGAAAGAGAATCTAAAAACCTTGAAATGGCAACAGGAGAAATAGAAGTATATATTGATGAATTAAAGATTTTGGATTCTGCTGAAACTCCACCTATATATATTAAAGATAATGATGATGTATCTGAACAAATGAGGTTGAAATATAGATTTCTTGACTTAAGAAAACCAAGTATGCAAAAAAATCTTATTATGAGAAGTAAAACATCAAAGATTTTTAGAGATTTTTTATATGATAATGGTTTTAATGAAGTGGAAACTCCTTTTTTAACAAAGCCTTCTCCAGAAGGAGCAAGGGACTATTTAGTACCAAGCAGAGTTAATCCAGGAAAATTTTATGCATTACCACAGTCGCCACAGCTTTTTAAACAGTTATTAATGGTATCTGGTATGAATAGATATTATCAAATAGTAAGATGTTTTAGAGATGAAGATTTGAGGGCTAATAGGCAGCCTGAATTTACTCAAGTTGATATCGAAATGTCATTTGTAGACGTTGAAGACGTGATATCAATAAATGAAAAACTTATACAAAAAATATTTAAGGAAATAAAAAACATTGATATTGAAATTCCTATTAAGAGAATGTCATATCAAGTTGCTATGGATAAATATGGCTCTGATAAACCTGATTTGCGTTTTGGTTTTGAATTAAATAATATATCTGATATATTTGTGAATTCTGGTTTTAATGCATTTAAATCTACGATTGAAAATGGTGGAGTAATTAAGTGTATTAAAATTGATAGTTCTTCGGAAGAGTTTTCGAAAAAAGGAATTTCTAAATTAGAGAAATTTGCAAAGACATATGGAGCTAAAGGTTTAACATGGTTTAAATATGAAAATGAAGTTTTTGAATCTCCAATTTCTAAATTTCTAAGTGAAAAAGAAATTAACGAATTAATAACTAACCTAGATATAAAAGAAAAAGATATAGTTTTCATAGTAGCTGATAAGGAATCAGTAGTAAATACTGTCCTTGGCGCTTTAAGAATAGAAATTGCTAGAAGTAAAAATTTAATTGAAAAAAATAAATTTGAATTAGTATGGATAACTGACTTTCCATTGTTTGAATATAGTGAGGAAGAAGATAGATATGTTGCAAAACATCATCCATTTACTGCACCGATAGATGAAGATATTGATAAATTAGAATCAAATCCTGATGAGGTAAGAGCAAAGGCCTATGATATTGTAATTAATGGTGATGAAATAGGTGGTGGAAGTATTAGAATTACAAATAGCAATTTGCAGAGTAGAATGTTTAAGGCAATTGGTATGACACAAGAAGAAGCTAATGATAAGTTTGGATATTTATTAGAAGCTTTTAAATACGGGGTACCACCTCATGGTGGAATTGCATATGGATTAGATCGTTTTATGATGCTTTTAACTGATAGTGATAATATAAGAGACGTAATTGCATTTCCAAAAACACAAAGTGCATCATGTTTAATGACTAATGCTCCTGCTATTGCGTCAAGTGAACAATTAAAGGAATTAGGTATTGATACAATTGAATAATTTATCCTGCTTATTAAGATTTTAATTTTAGAAAGGATGATTTTAATGGAACAAGTAGGCAAAATTGAAAAAATTAATGGTAATAAAGCAACTATTTTAGTAAAAAGAATTTCTGCATGTGGAGACAATTGTGCAAGTTGTTCAGCAGCATGTAAAGTAAACGGAATTAGAATAGAAACTGAAGTAACAGATGATATACAAGTGGGAGATTATGTAGAAATAACAACTGAAAATGACGTTATGTTTAAGCATATACTCATGATTTATGGAATGCCTTTAGTTTTAATGATAGGTACAATATTTATAGTAAATACCTTAATGAATGGAAATTCAAACAAAGATGCTATTTCGGCTCTTGCAGGGTTAGCATCACTAGTAGTATCCCATTTTATATTAAAAAGTTATGATAAAAATGAAATGAAAAAAAATTCTATAAAATATACAGTAGCTAAAAAATTATAAATGTAGTTTTATTGAAACTTTGATGTAATGAAATATTAGAAGGTAAACAATGAATATATTTGATATGCAATATGAAAATTCAATAAAAAATAAGGCACCATTGGCTGAAAAGATGAGACCTTTAAATCTTAATGATTTTGTCGGACAAGAACATATTGTAGGTAAGGGTAAAATTTTAAATAGAGCAATAGAAGCTGATAAACTTTCTTCTGCCATTTTTTATGGGCCACCAGGAACAGGTAAAACTACCTTAGCTAAAATAATAGCAGAAAATACGAATAATAATTTTACAACGCTTAATGCAGTAACCGGTGGTATAAAGGATATTAAAGAAAGAATAAAATTTGCTGTAGATGAATTGTCTTTTTATAATAAAAGAACTATACTTTTTATTGATGAAATTCATAGATTTAACAAAGCTCAACAGGATGCCCTTTTACCTTATGTTGAAAATGGAACTATAATTCTTATTGGTGCCACTACTGAAAACCCATATTTTGAGGTTAATTCAGCGTTGATATCTAGATCTCTAGTATTTGAGTTTAAAAAAATTTCAAATATAGATATCAAAAATGTTATGAAAAGGGCTATTGAAGACAAAGAAAAAGGCTACGGTAACAAAAATATAGAAGTTACTGAAGATGCTTTAAATCTTATAGTTAATAATTCAAATGGAGATATAAGAAAAGCTCTTAGTGCATTAGAACTTGGGATAGAAACGACTAAAGAAGTTAATGGTAAAGTTAAAATCGATTTAAGTATAGCAGAAGAATGTATTCAAAGAAAGAAAGTTGAATATGATAAAAATGGGGACAGCCATTATGATACAATTTCAGCTTTTATAAAAAGTATGAGAGGGTCAGATCCGGATGCAGCAGTATTTTGGCTTGCTAAAATGATTAAAGGTGGAGAAGATCCAAAATTCATAGCAAGAAGAATTATTATATGCGCTTCAGAAGATGTTGGCAACGCTGATCCTAGAGCTTTAGAAGTAGCGGTAAATGCTTTTAAAGCAATTGAGATAATTGGATTTCCTGAAGGCAGAATAATTCTCGCTCAAGCTGTTATATATATATCTTGTGCTCCAAAAAGTAATGCATCTTATATAGCTATAAATAAAGCTTTAGAAGCTGTTGAAAGGAGTTCTTTGGAAGTTCCTGATCATTTAAGGGATAAAAGTTATAAGAACGCAGCAAAGTTAAATAAAGCTACAAACTATATGTACCCACACGATTATGATAAATTTTATGTAAAACAACAATATTTACCAGAGACTATGAAGGGTGTAAACTTTTATGAACCAAAGGATTCAGGCTATGAATCAAGAATTAAAAAGTTTATGGAATACTTGAATCAGGTTCCTTAGAATAGGGGGATTATTATGGATTTTAAATTTTCAAATTCAAATATTAATAATTTAGATATAGGACAGAAGTTAAATAATAAAATAAATCTTGAAGATTTCGATTTAAATAAGGGATATGATGTGTCCGTTGAATTTTATAATAAAGATTTAGTGGATGATAGTTTAAATGAAAATGTATCATATGAGATTAAGAGGAAACATTTTTTATTTATTCAAGAGATAAGAAATTTCTTTAAAAAAAATAATATTAGAATTAATAAATGCTATCTGATGGGCACAATCTTAGACTTAGTTGAAGATGAAATGAATATATCTATATTGATTTCTGATTCTAATAAAATAAGTAATATTATTTGGCCATGTAAAGAAATTTTTATATATGAAGATACAAAAAATAAGTTGGATAATTTGTTATACTCTAATCAAATTTCAATGGAAGAATATGTATCAAATTTAGAAGATTTGAAATATGAATTAAGCATTTATGAGAGCGAAGAAGAACATGAATACCTAAACTAATAAAAGATTATTTTTAACTGGCATATAATAATACTTTTTTATGTTGTAACTTATTATTTTATTTTTAATAAAATATGTTAAATAAGAGTTTTTCACAGCATAAAGGAGGAATAATATGGAGTTATATATTATTACATTTAAGCATGGTAACTATACGATTGCGGCTTATAGCAATTTAGAAAAGTATAAACTAACAAATATAAAACTTTCTCAAACACCTTTTAGTATCAAAAGCGAATGTGATTTATGTTTAAAAACCAAAGATTTAGAAACATTAAAATTAATTATAAGAGAGTGTCGAGGAAAATATCCTATAGATAATGTTTATAGTACAATAAAACAAAATGGATTATTAGTATATAAATTATTACCTTTAACCTTTGATTAAATTAATACTGTGTGATGTAAATGTCCTGCAAACAAATTAAATGTAGGGGACGCATTGTATGCGTCCTGTTTCTTTTTTTGTTAGACAAATTTTTATAAATATTGTTGACAAAATTACTTGGGTATAATATAATTAATTAAACCCAAGTTAAATAGTAGGGATTAAAAGAGAAGGGAGATAGATATGATATTATCAACGAAGGGCAGATATGGTTTGAAAGCAGTATTTGAACTTTCACTAAATTATGGATCTGGCCCGATTTCTCTTAAGAAAGTATCAGAAAAATATGAAATATCTGAAAATTACTTAGAACAACTATTTGCTAAGTTAAAGAAAAAAGGTTATATAGAAACAGTAAGAGGACCTCAAGGCGGATATATGCTTGCAAAAAATCCTAAGGAAATAACAGTTGGAATGATTCTTAGAACATTAGAGGGAGATATTACGACTTCTGATTGCTTAGGTAAAGATATTTGTTCAAGAGAATCAATATGCGCTACAAGAATTATTTTTGAAAAAATAGAAAATAGCATTAATGACGTAATTGATAATATAACACTTGCTGATATGTACGAGGATCATAAAAAAATTTTAACGGAGGATAATAATGAGCAGAAAAATTTATCTTGATAATGCTGCCACAACAAAAGTAAGAAAAGAAGTAATAGAAGAAATGCGTGGCTATTTTGATGAGATGTATGGAAATCCATCAAGCTCTTTATATGAACTTGGAAGAAAGTCAAAGGAAGCAATTGAAAATGCACGAAGTACTGTTGCAAATTTTATAAATGCTGATGAAAAAGAAATATATTTTACTGCTGGTGGTACAGAATCAGATAACTGGGCTATTAAAGGCGTAGCTTTTGCTAATAAAAATAAAGGAAATCATATTATAACAACTAAAATAGAACATCATGCAGTTCTTCATACTTGTGAATATTTGAAAAAATTCGGATTTGAAACAACGTATTTAGATGTAGATAAATATGGAATGATAGATTTAGAGCAGTTGAAAACTAGCATAAGGCCTGAAACAATACTAATTTCTGTAATGTATGCAAATAATGAAATAGGAACTATTCAACATATTGAGGAAATTGGAGAAATTGCTAAAAAACATAATATAACATTCCATACTGACGCAGTTCAGGCTTTAGGCAGTGTTAAGATAGATGTTAAGAAACAACATATAGATTTATTGTCCATGTCTGCCCACAAGATTGGAGGGCCTAAAGGTGTTGGTGGAATTTTTATTCGTAAAGGTGTTAAGATAGACAACTTCATACATGGCGGTGGACAGGAAAGAGGAAAAAGAGCTGGTACTGAGGGTGTACAAAACATTGCAGGATTTGGTAAAGCTGTAGAAATTGCTTCAAGAAATTTCGACAAACATATAGAACGTTTGACTAGTCTTAGAAACAGACTTATGGATGGAATAAAGGTAAATATTCCAGATGTTGTATTAAATGGCCATCCAACAGAAAGACTTGCAAATAATGTAAATTTTTCATATAAATATGTTGAAGGTGAATCTATATTATTATTGTTAGATATGGAGGGTATTGCAGCTTCTAGCGGTTCAGCATGTACGTCAGGATCATTGGATCCTTCTCATGTACTTTTGGCCACTGGTCTTGATCATGGAACTGCACACGGTTCAATAAGAATGACTTTAAGTGAAGAAATTACAGAAGACGATGTTGATTATGTAATTGAAACAATGAAAAATATAATTACTAGACTAAGATCAATATCACCTCTTAAGGATGACAATGATTTATAAAAAGGCAAAAGAGTGTTTCTAACCTTATAGGTTGAAAGGTAGTAAAGATTTATTGAAAAAGAAATTGAATTAAATATATAAATGGAGGAAGATATGTATACAGAAAAAGTAATGGATCATTTTAGAAATCCAAGAAATGTAGGTTCAATTGAAGATGCTGATGGAATTGGGCAAGTTGGTAACCCTAAATGTGGGGATATAATGAAAATATATCTTAAGATTAATGATGAAGAAATTATAGAGGATGTAAAATTTGAAACATTTGGATGTGGTTCAGCTATTGCATCATCAAGTATGGCAACAGAACTTATAAAAGGCAAAGATATTAATGAAGCTGTGGAAATGACTAATAAGGCAGTTATTGAAGCTTTAGGAGGACTTCCACCTGTTAAGGTTCACTGTTCAGTATTAGCAGAGCAAGCAGTTAAGTCAGCGTTATTTGATTATTCACAGAAAACAGGTAAGATAATTAAGGGATTAGAAAATTATGTACCAGAGGATGATGAAATTCACTGTCATTAATAACATATTATAATTTGCGGGGGCGGTTGATTATTGCTACCGCTTTTTTATTATATAGGAAAGTTATCCTTTCCTATATAATAAAAAACGAGGATTGCAAAGGACGGAACGTCCTTGCCGTTAAGGGGGGTGCTCAGTAAAAATGCATTAATAAAGCATTTTTACGCCGAAGGGGGACATAGGTCCCCCTAGCGGAGTTGCGAAGCAACTCTTTTTATTATTTATTTATAGTTGACAATATGGTAAAGAATACATTATAATTTCTTAATAAAGAATGAATCGAATACTTGAACGGAGGAAAAATGGATAATTTAGATAGATTTTCGATTAATAATATAAGAAAAGAATTTATGGATTTTTTTAAAAGTAAAGAACATTTAACTGAACAAAGCTTTTCATTAATACCAAAGAATGATAAAAGTTTACTTCTCATAGGAGCTGGAATGGCACCTATGAAAAGATATTTTACAGGTGCAGAGATACCTCCATCTAATAGAATGGCTACATGTCAAAAATGTGTACGCACTGGAGATATTGATAATGTAGGAATTACTGCAAGACATTTAACTTTTTTTGAAATGCTCGGAAACTTTTCTTTTGGTGATTATTTTAAAGATGAAGCTATTTCTTGGGCGTGGGAATTTTTAACAAAAACATTAAAGATTGAAGAAGATAAACTATGGGTAACAGTATATGAAGAGGATACTGATGCTGAAAAAATATGGCATGAAAAAGTAGGTGTTCCTCTTGAAAGAATTGTCAGGCTTGGAAAGGACGATAACTTCTGGGAATTAGAAGTAGGTCCAAGTGGTCCTTGTTCTGAAATATATTATGATACTGGAGAAGGTAAAGGCTGTGGATTACCTGATTGTAAACCAGGTTGTGACTGTAACAGATATATTGAAATATGGAATTTAGTATTTACCCAATTTGACAAAGATGAAAAAGGAGTTTATCATCCTTTGCCAAATCCTAACATAGATACAGGAATGGGACTTGAGAGAGTTGCTACAGTTCTTCAAGGTAAACCTTCAGTATTTGATGTTGAGCCATTGTTATCGATAATTAAAAAGATTGAAGAAATAACAAACTTAAGTTATGGAAAAGACAAGAATAAGGATACTGCAATGAAAATAATTTGCGACCATTCAAGAGCAGCAACTTTTATGATTGGTGACGGAGTTATTCCTTCAAATGAAGGTAGAGGATATGTTTTAAGAAGATTAATAAGAAGAGCTATCCGTAAGGGTAAATTTTTAGGCATACATAGAGAATTCTTAACAGAAACTGTTCAAGTAGTTATAAATGAGTGGGAAAAAGCATATCCTGAACTTTCAGAAAAGGAAAGTTATATATTAAAAGTTATAAATCTTGAAGAAGAAAAATTTAAAATAACAATAGACCAAGGGTTAGAGCTTTTACAGAAGGAAATACAAAAAATCAAAGAAGCTGACAAACATGTTTTAGATGGTAGTATTGCATTTAAGTTATATGATACTTATGGATTCCCGTATGAGCTTACCGAAGAAATATTAAATGAAAATGACTTTGAATTGGATAAAGAAGAATTTCTTGCAATAATGGAAGAACATAGAAAAATGGCAAGAGAAGCTAGAAATAAAACAGGTAGTTCAGGTTGGAAGAATAAAGATTTTAATATTGATGCAGCTAAAACAATTTTTACTGGATATACAGAAGTATCAGATGAAGCTGAAGTTCTTAAAATAATAGTTAATGGTGTTGAGAATAATACTATAGAGGAAGGGCAGTCAGGCTTTATTATACTTAATAAAACTCCTTTTTACGCTGAAAGCGGCGGACAGGTTGGAGATACAGGTAAGTTAGCTGCAGATGAATTTGAAGCAGATGTTATAAGTACTAATAAGTATAATAAAGATATTTATATTCACGAAGCTAAAATTATGAAAGGTTCTATCTCTGTAGGTGATAATATAATAGCTAGTATTGATGTTGATAAAAGAAAAAATATAGCTAAGAATCATACTAGTACTCATTTATTACATAAAGTATTAAAGCAAATTTTGGGAGAACATGTTAATCAAGCAGGATCTTATGTTTCAGAAGAGAGACTGCGATTTGACTATACACACTTTGAGACTATTGATGAAGCAACAATTAAGGAAATTGAAAGACGAGTAAATAAGGCAATTTTTGCAGATTATAAGGTATTTACTGATTTGTTGGATATTGAGGATGCAAAAAAATCTGGAGCTACTGCTTTATTTGATGAAAAATATGATGGTGTTGTGAGAGTTGTAAGTATAGATACCTTTAGCAAAGAACTTTGTGGAGGCACACATATTAATGAAACTGGGAAAATAGGTTTATTTAAAATTATTTCAGAAGGTAGTATAGCTTCAGGTGTGAGAAGAATAGAAGCTATAACTGGAAAAGCTGCTTTAAATTATTTAAATTATTTAAATGATTTAGTTGATGGATTGTCAGAAACTATGAAAACTACGAGAGAAGAACTTTTAAGTAAAGTGAATAATCTAAAAAAAGAGTTAAAAGATAAAGATAAAGAAATTCATAAGCTTAATAATGAAATTTTAAAGAATAATATAAATGAAATTCTTGATGATTATGAAGAAATAAATGGGCTAAAGTTGTTTGCGATTAAAACTAAAGATAAGGATGCTAACTCTTTAAGAGAAATGGCTGATAAAATAAAAGATAAAAATGAAAACTGTATTATAATTCTAGCATCTGACTTAGGAAACAAGGTGTTATTTGTATCATCTGTTACTAAGGATTTGGTTAAAAAAGGAATTCATGCTGGAAATATAATTAAAACAGCAGCAACTGTTGCTGGCGGAGGTGGTGGAGGAAGACCAGATTTCGCACAAGCTGGAGGAAAAAATCCAGAAAAAATTAATGAAGCATTTGAAGTAGTAAAAAATCAAATTAAAGAAATCAATTAGAAATTTAGGATGACAAGGGTTTTTATAATAACATAAATATAATTTGCAAATATTTGAAAAATAATATCTAATAATTTAATTGATTTTATATAAATAATGTAGTACAATAAATTAAGTTATGTATAGGGGTGGTATTAATGGATAAGAATGTAAATAACAATACAACAAAATTTAATTACAATACAGAATCGTTAAATGAGGCTAGAGAAGTAATATCCCAAGTTTATAAATCATTGAAAGAGAAGGGATATAATCCAAATAACCAGCTCATAGGATATATATTATCAGGAGATCCAACTTATATAACTAATTATAATAATGCAAGAAGTTTAATAAGAAAAATTGAGCGAGACGAACTGTTAGAAGAAATAATAAATGTTTATTTGGATGTAATTGAAGAAAATTAGTACGATATTTTCAATAGTCGCATATACAAAATAAATAATATTATTTAGCAGTATATTAATATACTGCTATCTTTTATATAGACTAGTGGTGAAATGATGCAATATACAAAATTATTTAGAAATAAAATATCAAAAATTTGTTATGGAACACTAGCTTTAAGTAATTTGCAAAATGATGATAATGTTTACAATAAAGTAAATTTATTAAATTATGCTTATGAAAAAGGAATAAATTTTTATGATACAGCAGAACTTTATAATAATTATAATATATTAAAAGAATTCATAAAAGATAAAGACAGGGATAAACTAATAATAGCTACAAAAAGCTATGCTTATGATAAAAAGACAGCAGAATATAGTGTTAACAAGGCATTAAGAGAATTAAACACAAACTATATCGATGTATTTATGCTACATGAACAAGATAATGGCAATAATTTTATTGGTCATTATGAGGCTGTTAAACGCTTTATGAAGTACAAGGATGAAGGAATAATAAAACATTTTGGTATATCTACACATAGAGTGGAAGCAGTGAAAGACAGTATTAAATTTAAAGAAATTGATATAGTATTTCCTTTAATAAATATGAAAGGAATTGGCCTACAGGATGGAACAATAGAAGATATGTTGGATGCTGTAAAAATAGCTAAGTTAAATGGTAAGTTTATTTTAGCTATGAAAATATATGGAGGAGGACATCTAATTTCAGAAGCAAAGGATGCATTTAACTTTGCGAATAATTTAAAGGATGTGGACTCTTTAGCTATAGGTATGAGTACTATTGAAGAAATAGAAGCTAATATCTGTTATTTAGAAAACAATGAGTTAAAAAATAATATAAAAAGTAAAATTAGAAATCAAAAACGTACTCTTGTTATAGAAGAGTGGTGCGTAGGCTGTGGAAAATGCACAAAGAAATGTAAACAAAATGCATTGAAAATTGTTAATGGAAAATGTAAAGTAGATATGAGTAAATGTGTTTTATGCAGTTATTGTGCTGGTGAATGTGCGGATTTTTATATCAAAATTGTATGAGGTAGCTATGGACAGATTAATGGGTCTTGATGTGGGAGATAGAACAATAGGAGTTGCAGTAAGTGATTTATTGATGATAACTGCGCAGGGTGTAACTACTATCAAAAGAACAAATATTAAAAATGATATTAAGGAACTCAAAAAAATAATTGAAGAATACCAAGTTACTAAAATTGTATCAGGACTACCAAAAAGATTAGATGGAAGTGTTGGGATACAAGGAGAAAAAGTTCTGGAATTTTTAGAAAAGGTAAAAAAACATATTGATTTGCCTGTTGAGCTTGAAGATGAACGTTTTACCACATTAATGTCTGAGAAAATGCTCATAGAAGCAGATGTAAAACGAAAGAAAAGAAAAGAAGTTATAGACAAATTAGCTGCGGTTCAAATATTGACTTCATATATGCAGCGAAGTACAAAATGATTAATGGGAGGTCGAATGAAAAATAATATTGTAGAATTGATTAATGATGAAGGTAAAACTGAAAAATTAGTAGTTGAAGCGACCTTTCACGTTGATGATATCCAGTATGCAGTACTTCATGAAATTAACTCTGATGAAGGTATGATTTACTGTGTAGAAGAAACTGAGGACGGAGAAGTTATTTTTAGTATAGTAGAAGATGAAGAAGAATTAAAAGAAGTTGTAGAAATATACGAAGGAATAGCAGATGAACTAATTTAAATTTGAAGAGGTGTTCTTATGAGTGAAATAGATAATTTTCAAGATATATTGGGTGATAAGGGATACAAAATGACTACTCAAAGAAGAGTAGTATATGATATATTAATGGAAAAAAAAGATGCACATTTAAGCCCAGAAGAAGTCTATGAACTTATTAAACACAAACATCCAAAAATTGGATTGGCTACAATATATAGAACTTTGCAACTCTTTGAAGAAATAGGATTAGTATATAAGCTAAATTTTGATGAAGGCTGCAATCGATATGAAATATTATTGCCAAACAATAATGAAATTCATCAACATCATCATTTAATATGCAAAAAATGTGGCAAAATTATTGAGGTCAAGGAAGATTTAATGAACTCATTGGAAGAAATTATAGAAAAACAATACAATTTTGAAATATTAAATCATAACGTTAAATTCACCGGAATCTGCAGTGATTGTAGAAAAAAGGAGAATTATAATGGCAACAGAAAAGAAACATAAATTAAAAGTCATTCCATTAGGGGGGATGGGCGAAATTGGAAAAAACATGACTGTATTTGAATATGGTAACAATATTGTTATTATAGACTGCGGTATGTCATTTCCAGAAGATGAAATGTTAGGTATAGATATTGTAATACCAGACATAACATATTTAATAAAGAATGCAGATAAAATAAAGGGTATAATATTAACTCATGGTCATGAGGATCATATTGGATCTATTCCATATTTATTGAAGAAAATCAATATTCCAATATATGGAACGAAATTAACATTGGGACTTGTTGAAAATAAGCTTTTAGAACATAAACTAGATGATGTGTCCTTAAATGTAGTAGAACCAGGAAAAACTTTTAACTTAGGATGCTTTAAAGTTAGATTAATTAGAAGTAATCATAGCATACCTGATGCAGTAGGAATAGCAATTAATACGCCTATAGGAACAATAGTTCACACTGGTGATTTTAAAATTGATTATACACCTATAAATGGAGATGTAATTGATTTAGATGCATTTGCTGAATTAGGACGTAAAGGTGTGCTACTAGCCATGTCAGATAGTACAAATGTTGAAAGACCTGGGTACACAGAATCTGAAAGTACAATTGGCTATAAATTCATGGAGATATTTAAAAATAGCCAGTCAAGAATAATAGTTGCATCTTTTGCTTCAAACATACATCGTGTCCAGCAAATAATAAATGCCGCAGTAGCCTATGGTAGAAAAGTTTCAATTTCAGGAAGAAGTATGTTAAATACTGTTAAGGTATCTCAGGAACTTGGATATTTAAATGTGCCTGAAGGAACAATAGTTAATGTAAATGATTTGAAAAAGTTAAAAGATAATGAAATAGTTATAATAACAACAGGGAGCCAAGGAGAGCCTATGTCGGCCCTTACAAGGATGGCTAATAATGATCATAAAAAAATACAAATTAAAGAAGGCGATTTAGTAATAATATCAGCTAGTCCAGTTCCAGGAAATGAAAAAACTGTATCAAGAGTTATAAATACGCTTTATGAAAAAGGAGCAGAAGTATTATATGATGCACTAATTCCAGTTCACGTATCTGGTCATGCTAGACGAGAAGAGTTGAAGTTAATGCTAACTCTTTTAAAACCAAAGTTTTTTATTCCTGCTCATGGTGAATATAGACATTTAGTGCAACATTCTAAACTTGCTGTAGAATTAGGAATACCTGAAAAAAATACTGTTATAGCAAAAAATGGTAGTGTAATAGAAATTACATCGAAATCAATTGTAAGGAATGGAAGTGTGTCATCTGGCAATATATTAGTAGATGGACTAGGTGTTGGAGATGTTGGAAATATAGTACTAAGAGATAGAAAGCTGTTATCAGAGAATGGTCTAATAATAGTAGTGCTATCTACAGCAAAAGGTACAGGAAAGGTTGTTGCAGGTCCAGAAATTGTTTCAAGAGGATTTATTTATGTAAGAGAAAATATAGATCTTATTGAAGAGTCAAAGGCTGTAGTTAGAAGTGCTTTAAATAAGTGTAGCGAAGGAAATATCAAAGAATGGAACAATATAAAGATGTCTATAAAAGATGCTTTAAGTAGCTTTATATATGAAAAAATTAAACGTAACCCAATGATACTTCCTATTATTGTAGAAGTTAAAGGTGAAGATTTTATATAATAAAAAAGGACAGAAGTCCTTTTTTATTTACTATTTAATTACAAATTTTCTTGGAGTTGATTATCTAAATCTTCAAAGCAATAGTACCATCGAGGACATTCAACACCAAAACTTTCAGGATCTTCAGCCCTTTCTATTGCTTCATCATATGTTTGTGGTAATGGTTGAATAACAGGTTCTCCAGGCATCCAATTTGCAGGAGTGCTTACTTCATATTCAGTAGATATTTGAAGTGCATCAATTAGTCTTAATAATTCATACATATTTCTCCCAACTGTAGCAGGATAACTTAAAATAGCACGTATTCTTTGTAGAGGGTCAATAATAAATACATCTCTTACACTTTGTTCATAAATTCTGTCAGGGTTTACCATTCCATAAAGATTAGAAACTATCGCGTCTCTATCTGCTATTAAAGGAAACGGCATGTAAAGACCAGTAAATTGAAATATATCATATAACCATGCTATATGAGATGGATTACTATCTATACTTAAACCTATTAATTGTACATTTCTTTTTTCGAATTCTGGATAAAGTTGGGCAAAAGAAATAAATTCAGAGGTACAAACCGGTGTGAAATCTCCAGGATGTGAAAATAATACAACCCAATTTCCTCTATATTGGGATAGAGATATAACACCTTGAGTGGTAATTGCAGTAAAATCAGGTGCAATACGACCTATTGTTAAGCATTCTCTATTTTCAATATATGTATTTGTTGAATCATCATTATTTGGAATCATTTTAACGCTCCTATTATTTTTTACTATCATAATATGAATTAAAGTGTTAATTGTTAAAAAAAGAAATCACGATTACCGTGATTTCTTTTACTTATTTATCTTTTAATCATATGAAAGTTAACACCTAATATAGGTCCAAACTGGGATGGCTTATTATTAACAATTCTTTTATCCTCAATCCTTGTATTTACTTTGTTTACTTTACTATTTAATTCAGGATTGAATTTACCTGATACTTCATTAGATAAATTAGATTGTACATCCCTTTTTATTTTCATTTCAGTTAATTTGTTAAAACTTTTTAAATTAGGAGCGTTTCCCTTGTTTAACCTGTCCAATAGAATCAACCCTTCCACGAATTAAATTCAAAAGAGTAATTTCTCTTAATGAAATTTCATTCAAGAATTTTAATTCATATGATAAAAGTAACAAGCATAATTATTATATCCTATGTTAAAAAATATATACTCATATTATTTTAATATTTAAGGTTTTTGACGGTTTTTTAGGATTTAAGCAAAAAAATGGTTATATATATTGAATTTTTAAAATTTAGGATGTATAATTGATATTATTGTTTTAACATTAAATATATGGAGGACTTATGAAAAAAATAATTACTTTTCTCGTTATTTTGGTTGTAATAATCGGAAGCTACATTATTGTAAATAATTATATAGATGCAAATTTACAAGCTGTTGATTCCAATGACAATGCTAAAATTATTGTTGAAATCCCTCAAGGTAGTTCAACATCCGGAATAGCTGAAATATTATATGATAATAATTTAATTAGAGATAAACGGATATTTAAATATTATGCTAATAAAACAGGTGCTGACAGTAAGTTGAAAGCAGGAGATTATGTGCTTTCTAGGGAAATGAATGTTGATAAAATATTAGAAGAACTCATAAAAGGAGGCATTTCAGGAAATACTGCAAATATTACTATTATAGAAGGTTTAACTATTGAAGACACTGCAATGTCAATTTCTGAACAGTTAGGATTGAATTTTGATGAACTTGTAAATATTATGGAACATGGAGAAATGTTTAATGATGAATTTCAATTTATGTTGGATAATCAGGATATAACAAATCTTCAAGGATATTTAATGCCTGATACATATAATGTATATGTAAACTTTTCAGAAGAAGATATAGTAAGATTTCTTTTATCTCAATTTGATAGTTTTTATTTAGAAGAAATTAAACCTTTACTTGAAAATTCTAAGTTAAATTTTGAGGAAACTATTAATTTAGCAAGTATAGTAGAAAAAGAAGCTTTACTTGACGAAGAAAGAGATGAAGTTGCAGCAACTTTTTTAAATCGATTAGATATAAATATGAAACTTCAATCTTGCGCTACAGTTAATTATGCCCTTGGTGAATGGAAAGAATATCTTACTCTTGAAGATATTGCAGTTGATTCTCCATTCAATACATATCTCTTAGAAGGATTGCCACCAACTCCAATAAATTCACCAGGTAAAATTTCGATTAAGGCTGTTCTTGAGCCTGCTGAAGTAGATTACTTATATTTTGTCGCTAAGGGAGATGGAACACATCATTTTTCAAATAACTATGATGACCATTTAGCAGCAAAGGATAAGTACATGCAGTGATGAAATTTTAAAAATCTGTAAAAATTAGTGGTATGAAAAAATAAAAAGGAAACAATATGGAAAATATTAATATGGAATATATAGATGATTATATTAAGAGTCTTATTAAAAATGAGGACGATAAGTTAGAACAATTTAGAAAGGAATGTGAAAAAAGGAAATTACCGATAATACACAAAGAAGTAGGTCAATTTATTAAACTTATAATAAAACAAATAAATGCTAAAAGTATAATTGAGATTGGAACTAATGTCGGTTATTCATCAATTTTTATGAGTCATGAAATGAATAATGAAGGGAAAGTTGTTACATTAGAAAGAAGCGAAAAATTTTATAATGAAGCTATAGAGAATGTTAAAAAATTTAATCTTGAAAATAATATAAAAGTTCACTATGGTGATGCTGTTGATTTGTTAGATACAATTGACGGTACTTTTGATTTAGCTTTTATTGATGCAGCAAAAAGTTATTATGGTACCTTTTTTGATAAATGTTGTAAAAAGATGAAATCAGGTGCTATAGTACTTTCAGATAACGTATTATATCAAGGAATGATAGCAAATGATGATTTGGTCGTTAGAAGAAAAAAAACTTTAGTTAGAAATTTAAGAGATTATTTAAAGTATATTTCACAGGATAATAGATATATAACATCTGTTTTACCCTTAGGAGACGGATTGGCAGTTACATTAATTAAGTAAATAAAAAGGAGAAAATATGTTACCAAAATTATTAGCACCTGCAGGAAATATTGATAAATTAGTTATGGCCGTAGAATATGGGGCAGATGAAGTCTATTTTGCTGGTAAATCAATGGGAATGAGAGCAGGAGGCAAAAACTTTACTAGTAAAGATTTAGAAAATGGAGTAGAATACTGCCATAAGTATGGTAGAAAATCAAATATAACAGTTAATATAGTTCCTCATAATGAGGATTTAAAAGGAATTGAAGAATACCTTAAATATTTACAAAAAATAGGAGTAGATGCATTAATAGTTGCAGATCCAGGGATAATAGAAATAATAAAACAAACGATACCTGATATGAAAATTCACCTTAGTACTCAAGCAAATACAACAAATTATCAAACTGCTAGATTTTGGTATAAACAAGGTGTTAATCGTATAGTGTTAGCTAGAGAGTTATCTTTTGTAGAAATAGAAGAAATAATTAAAAATTCACCTAAAGATTTAGAGTTTGAAACTTTTGTTCATGGAGCAATGTGTATTTCTTATTCTGGCAGATGTTTATTAAGTAGCTTTATGACAGGAAGATTCTCAAATAAAGGAGACTGTGCCCAATCTTGCAGATGGAAATATAATTTAGTTGAAGAAAAGAGGCCAGGAGAATACTATCCTATTGAAGAAAATGATGAAGGAACATTTATAATGAATTCTAAAGATATGTGTATGGTTGAACATGTACAAAAATTTGCAGATTTAGGAATTACTGCAATGAAAATAGAGGGAAGAAATAAGAGTGAATATTATACGGCAATAGCTGTACGATCATATAGAAATGCATTAAATGAATTATCATTACCTGAAAATCAAAGAAATACACAATATTGGAAAGAAGAACTTGAAAAGTCTTCTCATAGAGACTATTCATATGGATTTTATTTTGGAAATCCTTATAAAGATGGACAGTTATATACATCTAGTAGTTATATTCGCACTTATGATGTAGTTGGTATAATTAGGTCATATAGTAAAAAAGATGGTACTGCTATTGTTGAGCAGAGAAATAAATTTAGTGAAGGAGATACTTTAGAGTGCTTTGGACCTAAAGGTAAGCATTTTGAAGTAATAGCAAAAAATTTATGTGATGAAAAAGGAAATAAGATAGATTCAGCGCCACATGCCCAACAAATTGTACAGATTGATATATCACAAGATGTAGAACCATATTTTATTTTAAGAAAAAAAATTTAAAAATAAAGTAATTAGACAAAAGCATTCAATAGAATGAATGCTTTTGTTTATAAATTGTAACATAATATGTATTATTTACCAACATTTACAACGAGAGCATCATGGAGTTTTTTTAGTGCTTTTTTTTCAATTCGTGATACATAAGACCTAGAAATACCAAGTAGTTTTGCTATTTCTCGTTGTGTTTTATGTTCGTGGTTTCTAATGCCATATCTTAATTCAATGATAGTTTTTTCTCTTTCTTGCAGTGTTTTATCTAATATTTTTTGTAGTGTTTTAATTTTTTCTTCTTTATCTAACCTTCCTACAATTTCTTCACCTTCGTATTTTATAATATCAATTAGATAAATATTGTTACCTTCTTTGTCTGTTCCTAATGGTCCTTGTAGAGAGATTTCTTTTTTTAGTTTTTTGTCACTCCTAATAGTCATTAGAACTTCATTGTCTATGCATTTTGCTGCATAGGTAGCTAACCTAATTCCTTTATTGTTATCAAATGTTGAAACTGCTTTAATTAGACCAATGGTTCCAATAGAAATTAAGTCTTCTTGATCTATACCAACAGACTTGTATTTCTTTATAACATGAGCAACTAAACGAAGATTTCTTTCTATAAGAGTATTTCGAGCTTCTAAATCGCCATCCTTAGACTTTAAAATTAGTTCTAATTCTTCATCTTTGTTTAAGGGCTGCGGGAAGGAGCTTCCGCTTGTGATATAACCAAAGATGAAGATTGTAAATGGTAACACTAACTGTAATACATTTTCAATCAAAAAAACCACCCCCCAGAGTTACCTTACATTATATGCAGGAAATGCAAAAATGGTGTATGTACAATTTATTAAATTTTGTAGACATATTAAATTTAGTTTAATTAAGTATATACTATACTATTATTTTTCGGGAAATACACAAAAATAGATAAATTTCGACTTGCTCTCCCACTTATAAAAGTGGGAGAAAGTTATAAAGAGGTTACTCTTCATCCATATTTTCAAAACAATTCATACGTTGCATTAATTCCAACAATTGTTGACAATCCATTTGATTTGGCATTTCAGGCATACCTGGGTAAATATTTCCGTCATTAGGCATAGCAGGCATATCGCCATTTGGCATAGGACCGTTTTGCATAGGACCATTTGGCATAAAAGGCATAGATGGCATTTCACCATTTGGCATTTCACTATCAGGTATGAAAGGCATAGCAGGCATATCGCCATTTGGATATGGTAAATAAGGCATATCATTATTAGGCATGTAAGGCATATCACCATTAGGTCCATATGGCATGGCAGGCATATCATTATTAGGCATGTAAGGCATATCACCATTAGGTCCATATGGCATGGCAGGCATATCACCATTTGGCATGAATGGCATAGTTCCATTTATAGGAATACGAGGTCTTTGGTCATTATTAGGCATACCAGGCATACCAGGCATTCCAGACATTCCAGGCATTCCAGGCATTCCAGGCATACCAGGCATTCTGTCATTTGTTGTGTTTTCCATAGCATTTAATCTATCCCTTATATATGTTTTCTTCTCAGAACTGCTAAAGGGCAACGAATCATAGTGTGGCATATTATTTCTGTTATTATATTTTGAATAATTCATATTTTCCTCCAAACTTCATTAGATTTCTTACAATTAATATACGTAACAGAATGATATTAGTGAATCAAATATAAAAATGTTTCTTTACTATTTTATTAACTTCGTATAAAATAGTAAGGTAAAATAATTTCTATGTTAATAGATAAAATACTGGTGGTGGTGATAAGATGCACTTAACTAACTTACATACACATACAAATTATTGTGACGGAAAATACTGCGCTGAAGATATGGTTATAGCTGCAATAAACAGCAATATGCAATCTATAGGTATTTCTTCTCATGGGCCAACACAATTTGTGTCGAATTGGAATATACAAAAATATAATGTTGAGAAATATATTACTGAAATCGAATTACTTAAAGAAAAGTATAAAGATACAATCGAAATTTTCGTTGGAATGGAATTAGATTATATACCTGGTATCGGATTTGAGGAAACTTCTATAGAATTAATGGATAGGCTAGATTATTACATAGGTTCTGTACATTATCTAGATACCTTCAAAAATGGTGTAATGTGGACGGTTGATTATAATATTGAAGAGCTTATACTTGGTATTAAGGAAAGTTTTAATGAAAATACAAAGCTTGCAGTGGAAACTTATTATAATCATATTTCAGAAATGGTTGTCAAGTATGAACCTCCTATAATAGGACATTTAGATTTATTTAAGAAAAACAATAAAAACAATATTTTATTTGATGAAAAATCTGACTGGTATATTCAAATTATAGAAAAATGTTTGAATATTATTAAAAAAACTTCATCTATTATAGAGGTTAATACAGGTGGGATTGCCAGGGGTTATACAAAAGAACAATATCCTTCAACTTTTATTTTAAAAATGATAAAAGAAAAAGGAATTCCGATTATAATAAATTCCGATGCTCATGATATTAATGGAATTGCATGTAACTTCGATGAAATGTATAAACTTGTTTTTGACTTAGGATTTGAAAGTCTATCATATTTATCAAAAGATGGTTGGAAGAAGCAATTAATAAATTAAAATTTGCTACCTTCTTCTATTACATCTTTCATTTTTAACATAATTCTTTCATAACTTCCTTTTGAGTGAGGAAAAAGACAATTTGTGCAGTCTTTAATGCCGTTGTTTTTTATAAAATTACCCCCACAGTTGTCTTTAAGCATATATAAGGGACAATAACAAAATAAGCAATTAAATTCTTCTATATTTTTTGTTTTATGACATGGGAAAAATTCACATTGTTGATTTTGAAAAAATTTATAATGTTCTTTACTCATTTGACACTCCTATTTTTTTAACTGATTATAACATAGTAATACAAAAAATACAAATTGTATGCTATAATAATAATATAAAATTAAGGAGATGATATTATGATTAATATTTTGCTCGTTACACATGGCGATTTTGGAAAAGAATTATTAAAAAGCTCTGAATTAATAATTGGGACAGTTGAAGATGCAGAAAGCATATCATTTCATCGTGGAGAAAGCTTTGAAGAATTTTCTAAAAAAGTTGAAGAAGTAATAGAGAGACTATCAAAGGATGAATTAATAGTATTTACTGACATGTATGGTGGAAGTCCATATATGGCAGTTACAAAAGCAATGAAAAATAGAAATTTTTATCATATAACAGGAATTAATTTTCCTTTATTTATTGATATAGCTGTAAATAGAACTTCTTACAGTTTAAGTGATATTGCGGAAAAAATAATAAAAAACGGTAAGAAAAGCATAGTATTTGTTAATGATAAATTCTCGACAGACTAGATTATTATGGAGGAAACATGAAAAATATTTTATTGACAAGAATTGACGATAGGCTTTTACATGGTCAAGTCATAGTGTCTTGGATACCTTATTTAAAAGCAGACGAAATATTAATTGTTGACGATGAATATTCAAAGGATGAGTTTATGTCAACGTTGATAAAAGAAGCAGCACCTGATAATGTAAAGGTGGATGTTTTGTCTGTAGAAGATTCAAGGAATTATTTGAATTTAAATGATGAGGGCTCAAGACTTTTTATTCTTAGCAGATATATAGAAAATGTTGATAAATTAATTAAATTAGGTATAAAAATTAGTAAATTAAATATTGGGGGTATAAGTAACAGTCATAATCGTACAAAATTTAAAAATGCTATACACTTAAGCGAGAATGAACTGAATATGTTAAAAAGAATGTCTGAAAAGGGAATAAGAGTAGAAGTTCAAATGCTCCCCAATGACAAAGCTATTATAATAGAATAGGTAAAGACATGACAGAATTTCAATTTATTTTAATAAGTATTTTATATTTTTGGGGTAGTAGTACTGCATTATCTTTTGGAATTGGATATTATACATTATATCGACCTTTAGTATCTGGAATGTTAGCGGGTATGATACTGGGAGACATAACAACAGGATTACAAACAGGAGCTATAGTAAACTTAATATATATAGATTTCGTTTCAACGGGAGGCTCTTTTAAAGGAGATCAATGTCTGACAGCAGTTATCAGTGCTGTTGCTGCTGTTATATTTAGATTATCACCAGTTGAATCAGCTGCAATTGCATATCCCTTTGGTTTTTTTGGTATTTTAATATGGAAATATCGTTTAAATATAAATTCAGTTTTTGTAAAAATTTATGAAAAAAAATATAATAAAGGTCTTAATCCAAATATAGCAATTTATAATGGTTTATTACCACAATTGCTCTTATATTTAATGAGTACTGTTGTAATTGCATTTTCCATTGGAACAATGATTATATTAAATAATTTTATTTATTATGAAAGTATAAAAAATATATTTTTTATAATGGGTATATTATTAACATTTAGTTCTATTATAAATATCATTTTTAATCTGAAAAAAATACTTTTTATTTTAATTTTTGTTTCCTTTTTACTAATTGTATTATTTTTTAACATAAGTTCTTCTTTTTTATTTTTTATCACAATTGTAGTTTTATTAATATTATCATATAAAGATATTATAAAAGATATATCAGGGTTTACTTATAAACAAGAAAGTTTACATATAAATAAAAAGGATTTAGTTTACTCTTGGATTATATGGATGAACTTTTCTCATTCATGTTATAGTTATGACAGATTACAAGGTATGGCATTTGCTCATAGTATGAAAAACATAGCAAAAAAATTGTATAAGGGTAATAATAAAGTTTCTGAAGTTATTCATGAATATTCTGACTTTTTCAATACTGAACCAAATATGGGAACGCCTATTCATGGATATATAATTTCTTTGGAAGAAAAAAAAATAATTAGTAATGAAAACAGTGATATTGGGTATATAAAAAAAGGAATGATGGGTATTGCAGCTGGTTTAGGAGATTCTTATACGCAAGTTGTTTTAACACCTATGTTTATTACCTTATCCATTTTATTGTCTTTAGATAAAAATTATTATGTAGCTTTATTACCTATTATTTTACTTGGTATAATAATTTTACTATTATCTTATACTGGTTGGATGAAGGGCTATTATGAAGGCAAAGGAAGCCTGATTAAAAGGATAAATTTTGTTAAGAAAAGCAAAATTAAACGGTATTCTTCATATATATTTTCAGCATTATTAGGTGCATGCACAGGTAAATTTATTAATTTAAGTCAAGAAACATTTCGAGAGAATTTATATATTGTTTTAGTTATTATAATATTAACAATCATATATACTATATATTTAATAGGAAAACATATGAGGAGTTAGCATGAAAAACAAGAGAATTGGAATTATGGGAGGTACATTTGACCCGATACATTTTGGTCATTTGGTTATTGCAAACGAGGTATTAAATATATATAATTTGGAGAAAATAATATTTATACCAGCTGGAAACCCTCCACATAAAAATGGGATTGGTGCAAGTTCGTATGATAGATATTTAATGACTAATTTAGCTATAGTAACAAATGATAAATTTACTGTATCTGATATTGAAATTAATAAACCAGGTAAAAGCTATACTCTGAATACAATTGTAGAACTTCAAAAACATTATAAAAATACTGAGTTTTATTTTATAACAGGTATGGATGCTATAATAGAAATATCTACTTGGTATAAGCCAGAAACTTTACTTAAATTATGTAAATTTATAGCGGTTTCAAGGCCTGGAAATAATAAGAATGAAGTTGAATTGAAAATTAATGAAATAAAAGAAAAATACAAAGCTAATATTGAAATCTTACAGGTTCCTATGTTGCAAATTTCTTCTACAGATATTAGGCAAAGATTTAAATATGGAAAAACATCAAAATATTTGCTACCAGAGATAGTAGAACAGTACATAATTAAAAATAGTATTTATACTTTAAATAATAATGATATAGAGCAAATTAAAATAAAACTTAAAAGTATTACTACTTCTAAAGTTTTTAATCATTGTGTAAGAACTATGGAAGAAGCAGAAAAACTTGCAGTTAAATATAATGAAGATATTAATAAGTCAAAATTAGCAGGACTTCTACATGATTGTGCTAAATCAAAAAAAGCTGGCGATAATATTTCCCATTCTAAAGACGGAGCAGAATTAGCAAAGGACTTTTTTAATGTATATGATGAAAATGTGTTAAATGCAATAAAATGTCATACTACAGGTAAAGAATCAATGAATACTTTAGAAAAGATAATTTTTATTGCGGATAAAATTGAACAATCCAGAAATTATGAAGGTGTAGAAGAACTTCGAAAAATAGCATATGAAGATCTCGATAAAGCGATAGTTAAATCATTAGAGAATACAATTAATTATGTAAAAAAGAGGAATTTTGAACTTGACGAGGAATCATTAAAGGCGTTAAAATATTTAAAGAAAGGAGGTAAAATTTGAATTTAGACGACAAAAAAAGAATTGAAGTAATTTTAAATGCATGTGATAATAAAAAAGCTTATAATTTTGTAGTATTAGATGTTTCTAAAATTAGTTCCATAACTGATTACTTTATAATTTGCAGTGGTAATAATGAAAGGCAAACTGTTGCAATTGCAGATGAAGTACTGGATAGAGGATTAAAGGAAGGCATGAATTTTTATCATAAAGAAGGTTTTGAAACTGGAAGATGGATATTATTAGAAACAGATAACATTATTGTTCATATTTTTCATAGAGAAGAAAGAGATATATATGATTTAGAATCGTTATGGCTCGATAATAATTCTTTAGATGTTGAACAATATGGTATAAAAAATTGGAAATAGGGAGGTTTATATGTCAATAGAAGTAATACAAACTAAAAATGCACCTGCAGCAGTAGGGCCATACTCTCAGGGAATAAAGGCTGGTAATACTATATATGTATCAGGACAACTGCCAATTAATCCATATACTGGGGATTTATACAAAGGAAATGACATTAAAGAAGAAACTAAGATTTCTTTACAAAATATTCAAGCTATTTTACAAGAGAGTGGAGCTTCTCTTAAGGATGTGGTAAAATGTACAGTTTATATTAAAAACATGGATCAGTTTGGATTAATAAATGAAATGTATGGAGAATTTTTTAAGGATCATAAACCCGCTAGAGTTTGCGTAGAAGTAGCAAGACTTCCTAAAGATGCTAATATTGAAATCGATGCAATAGCAGTAATGTAGGGGGCGATTTTATGCGTCCCGTTTTTTTCAATGTCCGAAGATCTTAATTGTATACATTTATTGAAAAACAAGTTTTCAGATGGAAAACTTGTTTTTTGCTTATAAAACTAATTTTTTTAAATATAAATACGATAATTAATATAACAGTGATTAACGAGGAGGTATTATAATGAAATTTAAAAACAAAAGCAGAGTTCGTGAAAACGTTAACAAAACCGGTGCAAAAAGTATAAAAGGAAAACTATTGTTAGTATTATTCATTGTATGTTTATTAGTTTTTTCTGTTACGGGTGCAATTATAAGTGTAATGGTCAATAATCATTTCAGTGATAATGAAAAAGAAATACTATATGAAACTGCACATGGAGTAAGCAATGAAGCTAATACTTTCTTTCAGCGGTATATTACTATTGTACAACAAATGGCAAATGATAAAAATATACAAAATTTCTTAGTTAATACAAAACCAGGAGATAATATTAAAGAAGTTGAAGGGTTTATGACGGTAGCTAAAACTACTGAAGAAACGCAACAAACGGATTCAGAAGTTATAATATCAGCATATATTGCTGAAGGAGATCCATCATACTATTTAGTTTCACCTACAATTTACTCAGATATGACATATGATGTTACAGCAAAAGAGTACTATAAATCTGTTACAGAAGGAATAATTTGCATTACTGATCCGTATATAGATGCAATTACAGGGAAATTAGTAATAACGATATCAGCACCAGTTTATGTAAATAATAAAATAGTAGGTTTAACGGCTGTAGATATTGGAATCGATAAATTATCAAAGGCAGTTGGAGAATATAAGTTAGGAGACACTGGAAACTTTGCTTTGTTGACAAAAGTTAATACTGTCGCAATGCATAATAATAAAGATAATATATTAAAGTCAATTAATGAAATAGATTTAGGTGATAATATAATTCAATCAATTAACAATAAAAATAAAGATGTTGTTGAATATTTATATCAAGGCGAGAAGTATTTAGGTAATAGTGTAGAAATTGGAGATACAGGATGGAAAGTGTTATCTTTCTTACCAAAGGATGAATTTACATCTAATACAATACAA
The DNA here is from genome assembly GCF_035934735.1 of Sedimentibacter sp. MB31-C6. Lineage (NCBI taxonomy): Bacteria > Bacillati > Bacillota > Tissierellia > Sedimentibacter > Sedimentibacter sp. MB31-C6. The sequence goes on along the minus strand of NZ_CP142396.1, from coordinate 225,918 downwards.
TTAATTCTTATAATTATAACAGTTTATATTTTCGCCATAGCCATTCTCTTAGTAATTTTAGCTGCGGTAATTGGAAAAATGACTAAACCGATTAAGAAAATCACAGAAGTTACTAATAAACTAGCATTAGGAGAGTTAGATGTAGACATAAATATAAAAAGCAATGATGAAATAGGAGAACTTGCAAAGTCAATAGATAGTTTAACAAAACGATTAAAATCATATATCATTTATATAAATGAAAGTGTAATGGTATTAGATGAATTTGCAATGGGCAATTTAGTAATGGATCTTGAAAATGATTATAAAGGTGAATTTGCAAAGTTAAAAGGAGCATTAGAAAAAGTATCAAGTACATTAAAGGATATAATTGGAAGAATAAAGGATTCATCGGATTCAATTAATATAAATGCAGAGCAAGTATCAAGTGGCTCACAAGCTTTAGCCCAAGGGACAACTGAACAAGCAAGTTCTATAGAGGAATTATCAGCAGAAATTAATGAAATATATTCAACAATAGTAGCAAATGCGGAAAATGCAGAAAATGCAGGTAAAAAAGCATTAGAGTCTGCAAATGAAGTTGATAAAGGTAATGCTCAAATGAAAGAAATGTTAGATGCAATAGATGAAATAAGTATGTCATCAAGTGAGATAGGAAAGATAATAAAAGTAATTGATGATATAGCATTCCAAACAAATATACTAGCATTAAATGCAGCAGTCGAAGCAGCAAGAGCAGGTTCAGCAGGTAAAGGTTTTGCAGTAGTAGCAGATGAAGTAAGAAACTTAGCAGGTAAATCAGCAGAAGCAGCTAAACAAACAACTTCATTAATAGAAAATTCAATAACAGCTATAAATAAAGGAACATCATTAGCTGATGAAGCAGGAAAATCATTGTCAGGTATTGTAAGTAAAACAAAAGAAACAAATGATCTGATAACAGAAATTGTCAATGCATCAGCTCAACAAACAGTTTCCGTAAATCAAATAAGAGACGGAATTGAACAAATATCATCAGTTGTTCAAGAAAATGCAGCAACTGCAGAGGCAAGTGCGGCTAATAGTGAAGAATTGTCTGGACAAGTTCAAATACTAAAAGAGTTAATTGATAATTTCAATGTTGAAGAAAAAGTTGTAAGCAATTCATAAACAAAAGAATCAAATAGTCTCAATAAGGTGTATAATAATTCCTTATTGAGATTATTTATTTTTTCCTATATTTACTAAATTTCTACGAAATAAACACGATAATTATAGTGGAGGTGAAAAATTAAATATTATAAATTTTGGAGGCTTAAAATGAAGATTAAAAAAAGAGAAAAAAAAGAAAGAAAAATCAAGAAAAAGGAAAACGTTAGGAGTATTAAAGGTAAATTAGTTATAGCATTGTTTTGTGCAAGTTTAATATTGTTATCTGTTACTGGTATTATAATCAGTTCAACTGTAAGTACGAGATTTACTGAAAATGAAAAACAAATACTACAAGAAACGGTAAATAGTATAAGCAATGAAGCTGAACTATTTTTTTTGCGTTATATTACAATAGCTGAACAGATGGCACAAGACAAAAATCTACAAAGCTTTTTAGTTAATGCTGAAATTGGAGATAAAATAGAAGAAGTAGAAGGTTATGACATTGTTAGACAAACTTTAATAGATACTCAAAAAAAGGAAGCTGATGTTATGTTATCTGCGTATATAGCTGAATCAGATCCTTCTTATTATGTAGATGATATAAGCGGAGTATCTGATGCATCATTTGATTTGAAAACTAGAGATTATTATGTAACTATGACTGATGATGTTATAAACGTTACCGAGCCTTATGTAGATGTTGCAACGGGTAATATGGTAATTACTATTACTGCACCAGTAAAGGTAAATAATAAAGTTGTAGGTCTTACAGGTATTGATATTACAATTGAAGCTTTATCCAAAGTAGTAGGAGACTCGAAATTAGGAAATAATGGATATTTTTATTTATTAACAAACGACAATGTAATTACTTCACATAAGGATGAAGATAATATTTTGAAATCTATAAATGAAATAGAAGTAAGTGATAATTTACTTCAGGAAATAGATAACAGTAATAATGAAATTATTAAATACACATATAACAATGAAAAATATATGGGAAGTAGTATTACAATTGGAGATACTGGATGGAAAGTAGTATCAGCTATGCCTGAAGGTGAATTTAATGCAAATAAATTAAATTTAATGATAACAATAATTATTATTTATATAATAACAATAATAATATTGTCTTTATTAATGTATATTATTATTGGTAAGCTTACTAAACCAATTAAGAAAATCACAGAAGTTACTAATAAACTAGCATTAGGAGAGTTAGATGTAGACATAAATATAAAAAGCAATGATGAAATAGGAGAACTTGCAAAGTCAATAGATAGTTTAACAAAACGATTAAAATCATATATCATTTATATAAATGAAAGTGTAATGGTATTAGATGAATTTGCAATGGGCAATTTAGTAATGGATCTTGAAAATGATTATAAAGGTGAATTTGCAAAGTTAAAAGGAGCATTAGAAAAAGTATCAAGTACATTAAAGGATATAATTGGAAGAATAAAGGATTCATCGGATTCAATTAATATAAATGCAGAGCAAGTATCAAGTGGCTCACAAGCTTTAGCACAAGGGACAACTGAACAAGCAAGTTCTATAGAGGAATTATCAGCAGAAATTAATGAAATATATTCAACAATAGTAGCAAATGCGGAAAATGCAGAAAATGCAGGTAAAAAAGCATTAGAGTCTGCAAATGAAGTTGATAAAGGTAATGCTCAAATGAAAGAAATGTTAGATGCAATAGATGAAATAAGTATGTCATCAAGTGAGATAGGAAAGATAATAAAAGTAATTGATGATATAGCATTCCAAACAAATATACTAGCATTAAATGCAGCAGTCGAAGCAGCAAGAGCAGGTTCAGCAGGTAAAGGTTTTGCAGTAGTAGCAGATGAAGTAAGAAACTTAGCAGGTAAATCAGCAGAAGCAGCTAAACAAACAACTTCATTAATAGAAAATTCAATAACAGCTATAAATAAAGGAACATCATTAGCTGATGAAGCAGGAAAATCATTGTCAGGTATTGTAAGTAAAACAAAAGAAACAAATGATCTGATAACAGAAATTGTCAATGCATCAGCTCAACAAACAGTTTCCGTAAATCAAATAAGAGACGGAATTGAACAAATATCATCAGTTGTTCAAGAAAATGCAGCAACTGCAGAGGCAAGTGCTGCTAATAGTGAAGAATTGTCTGGACAAGTTCAAATACTAAAAGAGTTAATTGATAATTTTAATGTTGAAGAAGAGGAAAGTGAAAGTTTCTCCTAATTTTAAACTAAAAAAGCTAAAGAGCCAGCTCTTTAGCTTTTTTTATAAATTATAAATCTGCACGATATTTTTTACGTCTTCTCTTTCTGTTCGCCTTAATTCTTATTCCATTATATATCTTTAAGGCTAGTACTATAATTAATATAAACAACCCTAAATTTGCTATAAATTTAATTATTGTTACAATTATACTTTCATCAGAATTAATTAGCGTGCTTTTTACTTCTGTTGGAGTTATTAAATTAACACTTCCTAATAGTTTTCCGTCTAAGGAATATTCTATTTTACCAACAATTGAATTTTTTTCTAAAGGTAATGTAATTTCATCAACTATTATTTTTGAAACAATGTCATTTTCAGATTTTTTTTTTGTAAGTGTAGTAAAGTCACTTTCAGTAATTAAGGAAATTTCTTTGCTGTCTCCATTTTTAATTTGTAAATTTTGAATAAAAGTATTTTCTTTAACTATGGTGATACTTTGATATTCATTAAATCCAAAATTAAACATATTATGGGCATCCTGATACATTTCTAAAGATACGCCCTTCATCGTAACGGCTATTAATTCAGTTCCATTTTTTTCAGCACTTGCAACTAAACAATTGCCAGCTTCAGGAGTATATCCTGTTTTAACACCAGTAACACCATCATAATTGGTGTTTATATAAGTACCATCTACTATTATTTGACTTGTACTTGTATTATGAATTAATTTATTTAAAGTAGCAAGGTATCTTACTTCTGACTTTTTATTGGTAGGCTTAATTTCATATTTTACAGTTCCTACTATCTTTCTAAAGGTTTCATTTTTCATAGCATACTTTGTTATTAAAGCTAAATCAGAGGCTGTTGAATAATGATTTTCATCATGTAATCCATGAGGATTAACAAAGTTAGTATTATGTGCTCCGAGGTCCTTAGCTTTTTCATTCATCTGCTCAACAAATTCTTCTATACTTCCTCCATAATGTTTAGCAATTACAGCAGCTGCATCATTTGCAGATGGTAACATTAAAGCATAAAGTAAGTCTTTTAATGTTAAGATTTCTCCTGGTTCAAGTGCAATATGACTTCCATATATTTCATAGGGAGTATCATCATCTACTTTTATAACATCTGATAAATCTCCAGATTCGATTGCAATTATTGCTGTCATAATTTTTGTTAAGCTCGCGGGGTGCATTTTTTTATTTGGATTTTTCTCTAATAATATAGTACCTGAATTTGAATCAATAAGAATTGCTGATTCGCTTAATAGTGATGGTTTCGTTTGTGCCTGTACTAAATTAATATTTAGTATAATAATTGAAAAAATCAAAGAATAAACTAATATCTTTTTAACCATATTTAACTCCTTAAATTTATACAAAATATAGTATAACAGAAAAATGTAAAATTGTAATTAAAAAATTTTGTTTTTTTAAAAATATAATGTATAATGTATGTGTTTACTATAAATTTAGAATCCATCAAATTACTTATGGGAGGATTTTATGAACAACAGCATTTACAAAAAAGGACTTGCAGTTGTTTTGATTATTGCAACTATAGTAATGACTTTAATAGGAATTAAACTGTCAAGGAAGGAAAAGGAAATAAAATTTACTGAGGATTCATTTAATAATGACATGGAAATTGAATCTACTGAACTTTATATAGTTATTGACATAGATGGAGCTGTAAAGAATCCGGGTGTTTATGAACTTATGGATGGAGGTAGGGTAAATGATGCAATTGTTATGGCTGGAGGCTTGAAGGATAAAGCTTATACTAGGAATCTAAATAAAGCAAGGAAGTTAATTGACGGAGAAAAAATATACATACCTTATGAAAATGAAGAAATAGATTATGTTGAAAATGATTTAAGAAGTAGTAAAATTAATATTAATACTGCTTCAAAGGATTTATTAATGAGTTTGACAGGCATTGGCGAAGTATATGCTGAAAGAATAATTGAATATCGAAATGCAAAAGTATTTTCATCAATAGAGGAAATAAAAAATATAGAGGGTATAGGAGATAAAACCTTTGAAAAATTCAAAGATAATATAACAGTAGGTAAATGATAGGAGGTTATTATGAGTATAGAGGATATAAAATTAACACAGATGACAAAGGCAGCAGGCTGAGCGGCTAAAATAGGTCCTGAGACCCTTACTCAAGTTTTGAGTAAGCTACCTAAATTTGTAGACGATAAATTAATAGTCGGTTTGGAAACATCTGATGATGCGGCAGTTTATAAAATAAGTGATGATTTAGCAATTATTCAAACAGTTGATTTTTTTACACCAGTAGTTGATGACCCATTTACATTTGGACAAATTGCAGCAGCCAATTCATTAAGTGATGTTTATGCAATGGGAGGAGACCCTATATTAGCCTTAAATATAATTGGTTTTCCCAATTGTTTAGAAGCTGATATAATGGCAGAAATTCTAAAAGGTGGAGCATCAAAGGTTATGGAAGCAGGAGCTACATTAGCTGGAGGACATTCCATAGAAGATGATGAACCTAAATATGGCTTATGCGTGACTGGATTAGTAAATCCAAATAAAATCTTAAAAAATTATGGTTCAAAACCGGGTGATGTTTTGATATTAACAAAACCTATTGGATCTGGTATTATCAATACAGCAATTAAAGCAGAAATTTCATCAGCAGAAAGCCAACAAAATGCAATTTCTGTAATGACTTCTCTTAATAAAAAAGCTAAGGAAGTTATTAGTTACTATCCTATAAACAGCTGCACAGATATAACAGGATTTGGGCTTGTAGGTCATGCAGTAGAAATGGCAGAAGCAAGTAATGTAACTTTTAATTTAAAAATAGGTGATATACCTATAATGTGTGATGCATTGGATTATGCAAAAATGGGTTTAGTACCAGGTGGCTCTTATAAAAATTGTAAATTTTTTGAAAATAAGGTGTCATTTAATAGTATTAATGAAGAATATTTAGATTTAATCTTTGACCCACAAACTTCAGGAGGACTATTAATATCTGTAAATGAATTATATGCAGATAAACTTTTAGATGAATTAAAACATAACTTGGAAACTGAATTCGCATTAATAGGGAAAGTTGTAGAAAAGCAAGATAAATATATTACATTTTATAACTAAATATAGGGACGCATTTTATGCATATATTGGCTTCATTCAAAAATACTAGGGAGAAATAAATGGATAAAAATAATTATTACAGAAGCATTCCAAAGGTTGATATACTGATGGAAAATGAAGAGATAAGAAAATTATCAGAAATGTATACTAGGGATTTTGTATTGCAATCTGTAAGAAAAGCAACTGAAGATTTAAGGGAATATATTAGAATTTCAGAGAGTGAAGATGAAATTCGCAAAAAAATTGATAATATTTTAGAGTATATAAAAAATGACTTAGATGAATACATTTCTTTTAATATGAAAAAAGTAATTAACGGTACAGGAACAATACTGCATACCAACCTTGGAAGAGCCGTTATATCTGAAGATATAGCAGAAAAAATAAATAAAATAGTTACGGGTTATTCAAACTTGGAGTATGATTTACAAGAAGGAGTAAGAGGTTCAAGGTATTCTCATTTTGAAAAGATAATTACTAAAATAACTGGGGCAGAAGCTGCAATGGCAGTTAACAATAATGCAGCTGCAGTATTGTTGATATTAAATACATTTGCAAAAGATAAGGAAGTTATAGTTTCAAGAGGTGAGCTTGTAGAAATAGGAGGCTCATTTAGAGTACCTGATGTTATGGAACATAGTGGCGTAAAATTATTTGAAGTTGGAACTACAAACAAAACTCATTTATATGATTATGAAAGGGCGATAAATGTAGATACAGCAGCTCTTTTAAAAGTACATACTAGCAATTATCAAATAGTTGGGTTCACTGAATCAGTTTCATTGGAGGAGCTTATAAAACTTGGGCGAAAGTATAATTTACCGGTTATAGAGGATATTGGAAGCGGAGTTTTGATAGATTTAAGCAAATATGGATTATCATACGAACCTACAGTTCAGAATTCAATAAATGCAGGTGTTGATATAGTTTGTTTTAGTGGTGATAAACTTTTAGGAGGGCCACAAGCTGGAATAATAGTAGGGAAAAAACAGTTAATTGATAAATTAAAAAGAAATCAATTAACTCGTGCACTCAGAATTGATAAATTTACAGCAATAGCTCTTGAATGCGTATTTCGCGAATACATAGATGAAAGAAAAGCTGTTAAAAATATTCCAGTTCTTAAAATGATTTTGAAAAGCTTTGAGGAAATTCATCAACAAGTAAAGGATTTATATAATATATTAAATCCTATTTTAGGTTCTTATTGTGAATTAAATATACAGAAGTGTGAATCACAAATTGGTGGAGGATCTTTGCCATTAGAAAGATTAATTAGCGAATGCTTAACAATTAAACCAAAGAGTATGACAACAGCTGCTTTAGAAGAAAAATTAAGATTACAGGAAGTACCTATTGTTGGAAGGATAGTTAATGATTACTTTATGTTGGACTTAAGAACTGTTACACTTGAGGATATGGAAATAATATGCGATACTTTTAAAAAGATGATAGTTATGGGAGAAATAATATGAAGAATTTAATCATTGGAACAGCAGGTCATATTGATCATGGGAAAACTTCATTGATTAAGTCGCTTACTGGAAGAGATACTGACAGATGGGAAGAAGAAAAAAATAGGGGAATAACCATAGATTTAGGGTTTACTTATTTTGATCTTCCTGATGGAAATAAAGCTGGTATAATAGATGTTCCGGGCCATGAGAAATTCATTAAAAACATGCTTGCAGGAGTAATTGGAATGGATATAGTTCTCTTGGTTATTGCTGCAGATGAAGGAATAATGCCTCAAACTGAAGAACATGTAAATATATTAAATCTTCTAGGTGTGAAAAAAGGTATCGTTGTATTGACAAAGTATGACTTAGTAGATGAAGAGTGGCTACAACTCATTAAAGAAGATGTTAAGGAAGGTTTAAAAGATACATTTTTAGAAAAATCACCTATAATAGAAGTTTCTTCTAAAACTGGATTCGGAATAGACAATCTTGTTAATTCAATATGTAAACTAACAGAAGAAGAAATAGAAGAGCGTAATGTTAATACTATACCTAGACTACCAATAGACAGAGTGTTTTCTATTTCAGGCTTTGGTACTGTAATAACGGGAACCTTAATATCTGGAAAAATTAAAAAAGGTGATGTAGTAGAAGTTTATCCTGTAAATAAAATAAGTAAAATAAGGAATATCCAAGTACATTCGCAAAATGCTGAAGATGCTTATGCTGGTCAAAGAACAGCAGTTAATTTAACTAATATTAAAAAATCAGAAATATATAGGGGATGTGTAATTGCACCGGTAGATTCTATGAAAAATACAATTATGCTGGATGTAAAGTTAACATTACTTAAAAATTCAAGACGTATTGTTTTAAACAGGTCGAGGCTTCATATTTATACTGGAACAAGTGAAATATTATGTAGAGTTGTATTGTTAGACAAAGATGAACTAGCTCCAGGAGAAAGTTGTTATGCTCAATTAAGACTTGAAGAAAATATTGCAGTAAGACGAGGAGATAAGTTTATTGTAAGATTTTATTCACCTATGGAGACTATAGGTGGAGGAGAAATAATTGAACCAGTACCGACAAAAAGAAAAAGATTTGATGAGAAACTATTAGAGGAACTAAAAGTAAAAGAGAAAGGTTCCAATACAGATGTAATAGAGAATATTATTAAGGAAAATTCAATTTCAATACCTTCTATTTCAGAGTTGGCAAAAATTACTGCTTTAACAGAAGATGAAATAAAAAGCAGTATTGAAATACTCAATGAGCAGGAAAGAATTTCTGTTTTCCAACAAAAAAGTGAATTATATACATGGCATAAGGATTTCGAAAGAGAATTTGAAACAAAATTAGAACAATATCTTTTTAAATTTCATGAAAATAATAAGTACAGAAAAGGTGCTAAAAAGTCAGAAATAAAAAGTAGATTTCTTTCAAATATTAAACAATCAGTCTTTGATTCTGTTATACTGCTATTTGTTGAAAATGGGAAAATCAATATTGAGGGAGAATTTCTTTCTTTACCTTATTTTAAAATACAATATGATGATGAATATAGTTATTGTGAAGATAAAATATTAAAAACTCTTGAAAGTACGCAATTTAATTTCATAAGACTTGATGAATTAATTAATATTATTAAAAGTGAAGAAGCAGATGAAATCATATCTCTTATGATAGATGAAAAAAAATTAATAAAGATTAATGAAGATAGTATTACAACAGTCAGCTTATATATAAAAGCTAAAAACATTCTAATTCAATATATTAAAGAAAATGATAAAATTACTGCAGGAGAGTTTAGAGACTTACTAAATACAAATCGTAAAAACGCAATAAGTCTTCTAGAATACTTTGACATTGAAAAAGTAACTAAACGCGTAGGAAATGACAGAATATTGACTACCTAATATTAAATTTACTTAAATATAATAATGATTTACTTCAATTTAATATTCTGCTTGACAATACTTCTTTATCAAGGTAATATAAGGTAAAAGTTTAATTTTTGTAACAAACTAATTTAAGGAGCGTAACATATGAAAGTATTGATTGTGGATGATGAGCTTCTATTAATAAAAGGATTAAAGTATAGTATGGAGCAGGACAATTACGAGGTTGACTCAGCTCTTGATGGCAATGAAGCTTTGAAGAAAATGTCTTCTCAAGAATATGACATAATAATACTAGATCTTATACTACCTGAAATGGATGGCCTTGAAGTTTGTCAAAAAATTAGAGAAAAATCAAATGTTCCTATACTCATTTTAACTGCCAAAGATGAAGATATGAATAAAATATTAGGGTTGGAATACGGCGCAGATGATTATATGACAAAGCCCTTTAATATTTTAGAGTTAAAAGCTAGGATGAAAGCTATTTTAAGAAGAACTAAAGGTTATAATCAAAAGTCAAATGAACAAACAATTGTAGTTGATGATTTTGTAATTAATGCTCTTGGAAGAAAAGTTAGTTTGAATGGAAAAGAAATTAATTTAACTGCAAAGGAATTTGACTTATTATTATTACTTGCTACTAATCCAGGCAAAGTATATTCGAGAGAAGAACTTTTGGAAATAATATGGGGATATGAATATTTTGGTGACTTGAGAACAGTAGATGTTCATGTGAGACGTTTAAGAGAGAAAATTGAAAACAAATCAGAAAGTTATGAATATATTCTTACGAAGTGGGGAGTAGGATATTATTTTAGAAATAAGCAATAAATATTTTGTAAATTTCAATAATTTTTAACAACTTTAATAATTAATAAATATAAAACGGGCTGTATTCACTTATAAAAGTGCTTACAGCTAATTTTTGCATATATACCTATTCTTTTAACACCTTTAATATAAAGAAAACATTAAGAGTAAAGCTATAAAATAAAAGTATCATAATATTATAAATGTTATTTCAATTTAGTATGGAAATTATTCTTGAAATAAGTATGATATTATGTTATTATTATTTACCGATGGGGATAGATGGGTGCTGGTGTGCCTCCTGGTCTTCAAAATCAGATGTGGGGCGTTTAGAGCGTCCTGGGTGGGTTCGATTCCCACATATTCCCGCCATTTAAGGAGAGTAACGATGCATAAGAAAGTTTTGGTATGTGTTACACAACAAAGGACATGTGAAAGTCTTATTAGACAAGGCTCAATGTTGTCCCGTGATGATGAAGACAGCAATCTTTATGTAATTCATGTAGTAAATGAAAAAGATAAATTGTTATATAATTTAAGTGATGGAGATGCATTAGAATATTTATTTGAAATTACAAAGGAAGTTGGAGCTAATTTAGTTGTAAAAAGGTCTAAGGATGTTATAAAAACTATTGTTGATTATGCTATTGAAAATGAAATAACTCATGTTGTTTTAGGCACTCCAAATGTGCAAGATCCTGCTAATAACTTTGCTAGTAAACTTAAGAGAAAATTACCTGGCAGAGAATTTATAATATAATGCGATGAGTAGAATATATTTAATTTTTAAATTTCTTTTTGATAAAAATATTCCGTTAAAGGAAAAATGGTGGATAATAATTCCATTAATTTATATCTTAAGTCCGATTGATTTAATACCTGCTCCAATTTTTGGATTTAGTATTATTGATGATATTATTATGTTTATTTTTTTGTTGAGTATTGTTATGGAAAAAACAAAAAAATATTATGACAAGGAAAAGAATAATAAAAATGTTAAAAAAGATAAAATTGTTGAAGATGTAGAATATGAAATACATAAAGATGAGGAAGAATAATTTCTTCCTTTTTTTATTACATACGAATATTAAAATGTAGGGGACGCATTGCATGCGTCCCGTTAATTTAGACAATTGCATATATTACGGTTATGACTGTAGGGGACTTTAATTGCATGCGTCCCGCGGTATGCATAAAATGCATACCCTACAATTATACAAATAAATATATTTTCTTAAAAAATATTAAAAATTGCTTTCAATTTGTCGAAAATATTGTTAATATATAGTAAAGAATATTCGGAGGTGTGCCTATGAATAATAATTATAAGATTGTACGAACAATTTACGAAAATGTATTTCAAAGAGTTTTAGAGTGCAAAGACAACGATTCAGGGGATATATTTTATAGTAACATTATTACAAGTCAAAAAGTTATCAATCTAATTAATATAGAAGATTTAAAAAAATTATCTTCTAATATTATAGAATGTTATAATACTGAGGACAGAATTTATATTTTTACTAAACCTTTAAAGGATGAAAGAAAAAGCATTAAAGAATTTGTAAATAGTAAATTAACAATAAAGCAACAGTTTTCATTATCGAAAAAAATAATTGAGCTAGCTTCAGACATATATAACATGACTGATGTTGTACAACAAAAAATCCTTGATTTAGACAGGGTATACATAGATAATAATAATGAAGTAATTGTTGACTGTAATCTTATTTTTGAAGACGAGTACGATATTTCTGATAATGAAACATTTAAAAGGTTGGGAAACATTATTCATTTTATTTTCGCTGGTTCAGAAATAGTTGATTACAATATATCTGAAATAATTCCTCCAGACATTTTAAAGATAATAGTAAGATGTTTGACTAGAGAGTATATGTTTCCTAAAGATACTTTAGAAGAGCTTGTAAGGTCACCAATATATAATATGATATTTAGCAATAAGAAAACACTTTCTAATGATACTGAAATTTATTTAACTGATAAAAATGCAAAACAACTTAATCAAGACTTAAATATAAAAGAAGATTCAACCGATACAAAAATTGACCTTGAAGAAAAAACTGATGAATCAGTATTAGATATTTATTTAAATAGTAATGACAGTAATGATATTGATAATGTTGATATAGAAAAAAAAGATAACATCAAAAAAACAAGTTTTAAATTGAATAAAGATGTAAAGAGAGCAATTGTATCAATACTATTAGTTGTTTTAGTTTTACTTGTAGGAAATTCTCTGATGAAAAAAACAAAAGATTCTGAAGAAACCTCAGGGGGTACTTCTGAAGCAAATCAACAAGAAAATAAAGATAATAAAGATAACAATGAAAATGAAGAAAATGATACAAACCAAGAAGATTCAAACGAAGAATCTAATGCTAATGTTACAGAAAAAAAATATTTAAATGATGAATTATTAAATAATATAGGTTATCAAGGAGAAATAGCGAAAGAAGACAATGAAATATTTGTAGAAGGACCTAGTTCACTTGTTATAAAAAATGATGTTGATGAAAAAGTAAAGGTATTATTTGCGGCTGTTGACTTTACTGATGAAGATTTTAGTTATATGCTTAAAAGGCAAATAGGAGTATCCGCAAAAACTAAGTCTGAAATGGATGTATCAGCATTAATTGTTTTAGAAGCTTATAAGGATGGAAATCTTGCATCTAATTTTCATACAAAAATAGATATATATGATGATTTGTGGTCACAAAATACAGTACCTATAAACGTTACAAATGCCGATTCGTTAAATATTTATTTAGAATATGAAGGGATAAATAAGGTTTGGATTGACTCCATATACATAGATGTTATTAAATAATTAAATATAATTAATTAAATTGTGGAACTTTTTCTATTATTTAACGTCATACTAATTGAATATATTTGTACTAAATTATTTAAGAGAGGTGAAGAATGGACATAATTAAAATGGAAAATATCTCCAAATTATATAAATCTGGTCAAATTCAAGTAGAAGCTCTTAAGAGTATACAGTTGATTATTAAAAAGGGAGAATTTGTTTCTATTATGGGACCATCAGGTTCAGGCAAATCAACACTATTGAATATAATAGGATGTTTGGACCATGCAACAGGAGGATCTTATGAATTGGCAAGTCATGTCGTAGATAAATTGAATGATTCTAAAATGTCTGAAGTGAGAAATGCATTCATAGGTTTTGTTTTTCAGAATTTTCACTTGCTTCCTCATTTAGATGCTATAAAGAACGTTGAAATTCCGCTAATATATAGAGGGGAAAATAAAAAAGTCAGAAGAGAATTAGCACAGGAAGCATTAGAATTGGTAGGATTAAAAGAAAGAATGCACCACTTGCCAACTCAATTGTCCGGGGGTCAACAACAAAGAGTTGCCATTGCAAGAGCGCTAGCAGGTAACCCAGCTATTATATTGGCAGATGAGCCAACAGGAGCATTAGATAGCAAAACAGGTAATATGATAATGGAGCTATTTGTTGGTTTGAATGAAAAAGGTATGACGATAGTTCAAGTTACCCATGAAGAGGAAATAGCTGAATATGGCAGCAGGATAGTTAGATTAGTTGATGGTGAGATAGTTTCTGACGTAAATAGTGGAGGTATATTAAATGAGTAAAAAGGTAATTTCAATTATTTTAGTGTTAGTTATAGTTTTTTTTGGAGGTTACTTAACAGCTAAACAATTAGTACCAGATTCTTCTGAGGTTTCGACAGGACCTAAATATTCAACTAAACCTGTTACCAGAGGAGATATAAAACAAGGTGTTAACATAACTGGACAATTAAATGGTAATTGGGGAGGCTCTATAACCGCACCTAAGCCCGAAGGAGTAACAGACTCAAATGGAGCATCTGTATCTGTTACATATACTGTTGAAGAAGTATTTGTTGAGCCTAATGAAATGATTCAAAAGGGAGATAATTTAGTTCGTTTATCTGCTAATAATTTAGGAGATATATTAGAAGATTTAACTGATTCAATAAAAGATAATGAAGATAAAATTACTTCTGAAATTGAAGATTTAGAGAAATTAATAAATAAAAATATTTCTGATATTAACCAAATAAACCCTCATGAAGGCATAGTTTTTAGTGCTCCTATAAGAGGGCGTATAACAGAACTAAATGTTGAAGAAGGAGAGAGAGTTGAAAGTTACAATATAGCTACAATAGTAGATGATAGTAAAGTTGAAATTTCATTTAAAGTAAATACATATGAATATAGCAGCTTAAAGGTAAATCAAAAGGTATTGATGCAATATAGAAGACCTACTGAAACTGGTACAGTAACAGCTTTCGATGGATTTTATTATGGAACTATAAAAAAATTAAACTCTAATCAAGTACCAAATGCAGATGGAATAACATATGTTCACAATGGTGTTATAGAAGCTGATAACCCTGGACTTGTTCAACCGGGAATGGTTGTTTCAATATATACTGAAAATGAAGGAAGTCCTGTAATGGCATTGTCATACCAAGGTACAGTAGATTCATTTGTCAATGAAAAAAAGATACCATATACTGAATATTCTGGTGATGATAATGCAAATATTATTGCAACTGAAGTTTTTGTAAGTCAAAATGAATTTGTTGAAGAGGGAGATATTTTAGTACGAATAGCTGGAAATGATGTTACCGAGTCGATTAAGCAGAGCATAGATAGTATAAACTCTAAATATGATGAAATTGAAGATATAAATAAGAGAATAGATAAATTATCTGAATTGACAACTAAATTAATGGTAACAGCACCATCGGATGGAATGGTTTCTTATGTAAATTATAGAGAAGGAGATACAATACAAGCATCTGAATCAAGTGATGAATGGGAATTGCAGTTAATGGACATGTACAATACAGATGAAATGTATATATATACAACTGTAAGTGATTTAGATGTACTTTATATTAGTCAGGATGCTCCTGTAGAAATTACAGTTGATGCACTCCCAGGTGAAGAATTTGAAGGGAAGGTTATGAGTTTAAATCAATATACAGACAGAGATGGTAAGACTGTATATAATGTTCAAATAATGGTATATGGTAGAGAAGGCTTAAGACCAGGGATGAATACAAATTGTTTTGTAGATTCTGGAGAATCATTAGATACACTTCTTATACCAATAGAAGCAGTATTTGAAGAAGATAATAAACAAAAAGTAGAAATAATTAATGAAAATGAAGAAGTTGAAGTAATAGAAATTGAAGTAGGATTAATGAATGATATGCAAGTTGAAGTTTTAAGCGGTTTAGAGGAAGGACAGTTGGTAGTGACAGGTAGCACTAAGGATTTAATGCCAAGTCAAACTGTACCAGAAAATGACTCATTTATACCAAGTACAAATGAGTAGGAGGTGGGAAAGGTGAAAAATAAAGGAAAAATCACCTCTGCACTTATTAGGTTAAAGTTTTCTGCTGAAATGGCATTTAACGGTATTACTTCGAATTTGCTTAGAACATTTCTTACAGTTTTAGGTATTGCAATTGGAGTTGCTGCTGTAGTAAGTTTAATGGGAATAGGTGAAGGTGCTAGAAAATCAATAGTTGCACAATTTGAAAGTTTAGGTCAAAATGTAATTGTAATAAAATCCAATGCAGAAAATGTTCGTTTTAAAACTGATGAAGCAGAAGGGTTAGCAGAAAGAATAACAGGAGTTGAATATGCAACGCCTGTTGTTTACAAAGAAGAAGCACCAATTAGATGGAGAAGAGATGAAAGTGAACTAGATATATTAGGTGTAAATCAATATTATTCTCAAATTAAAGATCATCCTGTAGTTTCTGGCAACTTTTTTACATCTCTTCATGTAAAACAACGTTCACCAGTTGCTGTGCTGGGTTTTAATGTTGCAAATTCACTGTTAAATGGTAGAAGTCCAGTAGGACAAACGATTAAAATAGATGGAATAAATTATAGGATTGTTGGTGTCTTAGGTGAAAAGGGTGAAGGAAATGGAGACAATATAGACAATAAAATTGTCATACCATTTACATCAGCTATGAAAATTACGAAAGCTTTAGATGTTGAAGAAATTTGGGCTAAATCAAATACAGCAGAAGATGCAGAGCTTGCAATGGTTCAACTTGGCAGAATATATAAAAGACAAATTGGTATAGGAAATAATATTAAGCCTGGGCAAGAAGATGAAAATGAAGAAGAAATGCCTATAGACGATGTTATTGAGGAGCCTGTAGAAGAACCTGAAAACCCGGATGATTCAACTAATGTGTTTGAAAAGGGCGAAGAGCCTTTAACAATAACTAGTTTAAATAATCTTGTAGAAGAAGCAGATCAAGCTAATCGTATTATGTCTGTACTACTTGGAGGGATAGCTGCAGTTTCTCTTTTAGTTGGTGGTATTGGTATTATGAATATAATGCTAGTTGCAGTAACTGAAAGAACAAGTGAAATAGGTGTAAGAAGAGCTTTAGGTGCGAAACAAGAAGATTTACTTATACAATTTTTATTAGAAGCTGTATATGTTAGTATTATTGGTTGTGTAGTTGGTATTATATTAGGAGCTTGGGCTGTTACTGTAGTATCAAGATATGGTTTATCAGCAGTTGTCAGCTTAGATTCTATTAGAATAGCTGTTGGTGTTGCTTTGTGCTCAGGGTTATTATTTGGAGTATATCCAGCAATCAATGCATCATCATTACCACCAGTTGAAGCTTTAAAAAGATAAATATTTAGTGATTTAATTTCATAAATTTTAGGATTAAAAACTAAATAGCGGGAGTTTTGTTATTCTTTTGCAAAACTCCTTTTAAAATTCTATAATTCATTATATAATATTAAAAAACGAAAAAAAATGAAAGGAAACGATTATGATAATTTTTATAGAACAAGTTAATTTAAATACAGTAATTTATTCATTAGTAATAATTTTTATCTTTTTGATGTTTAAAAATGTTATCACAAATATCATAATAAAACTTATTAAAAAAATATCAGATAAGTATAAATTAAAGGGAATTACTTTGATAGTTGAATCAATAGAAGAACCATTGAAAAGATTTTTCACTTACACAGGGATATATTTTGCTCTTTCAATTTTACCATTTATTCCTACAATATCATTATTTTTAAACAGGGTATACAGAGCTTGTATTATTATATCTGTTACACAAGGCTTATTAAATATAATTTCTGTTTTTTCATATCTATTAAGTGAAGGATATTATAGTAAAGATAAAAAAATACAAATACCTAATACTGTATTTCCTTTATTATTTAAAATTATAAAAGTATTAATAATAGTAATTGCAGTTGTAGCAGTTGCAGTAGAATTTAATTTTAAACAGCTAAATAGTATCATTGCTGGTCTAGGTATTGGAGGTGCTGCACTTGCATTGGCTTCGCAAGATTTAATAAAGAATTTCTTTGGCGGATTTATAGTGCTTACAGATAAGTCTTTTAATATTGGGGATTGGATTAGAGTAGATTCTAGTGAAGGTACTGTAGAAGAACTTGGATTGAGAAGTACAAAAATAAGAACTATAAATAAAGAATTAGTTGTCGTACCGAATGCAAAATTTACTGACAGAGAAGTAATTAATTATACGTTGAGAGAAAATAGAAGGGCAAGTTTTACTATTGGCGCTACATATGATACATCTTCAGAAAAATTATTAACAGTAATAGATAAAATAAAGGAAATGTTAGATTCACATCCTATGGTAAAAGAAGATTCTTCACTAGTAAAATTTGATGGTTTTGGAGCTAGTTCATTAGATATAGCTATTCAGTATTTGACAAATACTTCTCAATATGGAGAATTTATGGACGTAAAAAATGATATAAATTTTAAAATAATGAATATATGTGAAGAAGAGGGTATGTCTTTTGCATTTCCAAGTATGAGTGTGTATATGGAAAAAAATTAAAATTTAGTTTTATTTTTATGAATTATAATGGAGGTAAGATATTTTGGAATTAAGATTTAAAGTAGGATTAAAGCATAAGGAAGAAAAAATTGTTTCAATAGATGATACAGCAAAAGTTTTTGGTAGTGGTGCAGCTGAAGTTTTTGCAACTCCTATGATGATAGGGCTTATGGAAGCAGCTTCAATGAATACAATACAGAAACTTTTACCTGATGGTTATTCTACTGTTGGAATTAGTGTAAATATTAAACATATAAGTGCGACTGCAGTAGGAAAAAAGGTTTATGCTGAAGCAGAACTTGTAGAAATAGACAGAAAAAGACTTGTTTTTAAAGTTGAAGCATATGATGAGGATAAAAAAATTGGAGAGGGAATACACGAAAGATTTATAATTCAAGAAGAAAAATTTATGGAAAAATTGAAATAAAAAATATATTTCATATATGAGACATAGTCGAAGAATCTCGGTAATTTCACAAAGAGATCATTCGCTATGTCTAGATACCATAAGCATAGAGACATATAAAGAATGAGTTTATTATTACCACCACCCTTAGCATTAATGAAATTTTTACATTCTTCAAAGACGACTCTTAAATCATAGCTCATATTATTAGATTGACCTATTACTATGTTGCAATTTTCATCAGTTTCAGAAACAATTACTAATACATAATTTTCATCTTCAATTATTTTAGAACAAATAAATCTTAAATCCTTAATATTGGTATTATCTAAATATTCAAATATAAAATTAATATTATTCTTTTTTACATATTTAGTTTTTAATTCTTTTGCTTTATATAAATTGAGTTCATTTGATAAAGATGTTATTACTTTAGTATAATTTTTATTTTCTGCTTTTAATTTATTAATGGTATCTTTGATTAATTCTGTTCCGCAAGTTAATGTAGTTGATATTTCTAATAATTCCTTTGTTTTATTATTATAATCATTTAAAGCTCTTTTACCGCAAAGAAAATAAACTCGAGTGCCAGATTTATACTTTTCCAACTTTACTATTTTAATTATTCCAACTTCTCCTGTAGCATTAACATGAGTTCCACCGCAAGCAGTTGCTTCAATGTTTGCAATATTAACAATTCTTAGATTATTTAATTTAGGAGGTTCTTTTCTTAAATTCCTCTTTATTGCGTCGTTATAATTTAAAGTTGAAAATGTAATTTCTTTATTTTTATAAATTATATCGTTAGCAAAATTTTCTGTTTCGTTAGCCATAGTATCAGTTATGTTTATATCAATGTCAATGGTAGTATATTCTTTACTTATGTGAAAGCCAACAGTCTTACCATTGTATAGTTTATCAAAAGCATAGGATAATAAATGTTGTCCAGTGTGTTGTTGCATATGATCGAATCTAACAGTAAAGTCAATAGATAATAACACATTTCCTTGAAGAGGCTCTTTAATTTCATGTATAATTTTATTATTTTTTTCGAAAACATTTAGTATTTCGACACCATTAATGGTACCTATGTCTTTAGGCTGGCCGCCTGCCATATGAGGATAAAAAATTGTTTTATTCAAAATTAGTTCATAAATATTATTTTTTTTTGTGCAATTTATTACTTTAGCTTCAAGAGTTGTTAAATAAGAATTTTCTTGATAAATTTTGTCGGTTTTATTCATTTTACGCTCCTACTTATTTATTGTTATAATGTATATAATTTAATTTGAAATATATTTTTACCATTATAACATAAATCGTGAAAATTTGAATAAATATGTTTACTTTATTGAAAAATTTTAGTAAAATTTATTAAAGGAGGGATAATAATTATGAAATGTCCAAAATGTAATTTTTCAGAAAGCAAGGTTATAGATACAAGACCTACAGATGATGGGTTTAAAATAAGACGTCGCAGGGAGTGTGTTAAATGCGGACATCGTTTTACTACATATGAAAAAATTGAAGAGACAACTATTGTTGTAATAAAAAAAGATGGAACCCGTCAGGGATATAACAGGGATAAAATTATTAACGGATTAATTAGAGCCTGTAATAAACGTTCCGTAAGCCTTGAAGAAATTGAAAACATTGCAGATAAAGTTGAAAAACAACTTTATAATACATTTCAAAATGAAGTATCCACTGAATTAATTGGTGAATTGGTAATGGACGAACTTCAAAAAGTTGATGATGTAGCTTATGTAAGATTTGCTTCAGTGTACAGGAAGTTCAAAGATATAAATACTTTTATGGATGAGCTGAAAAGAATTCTTGACGAAAGAAATGAAATTAGTGATTAACTTTAAAAAGGAGCATATTATGTATATTAATCTAGATGTTTTAAATATAACGCATGGTAATACTGATATGATTGATACTGAATTTGGTAGAATGCATATTGAAAGAATTGAAGCAGGAAAGCTTAAGGTTATATCTGGAAAGGTTATAGCTACAGACCCAATTTTATTATATGATGATGAAAGCTATTCTGAAACAATTAAGCCGGGTACTTATCCAGTGTACATATATTATGGGAAAACAGAAAAAAGAAAAAAACAATCAATTATCGCAGAACTAAAACTTAGCGATAATGAACCAGTTAAATGGGAAATGGCTTTATATGCGGGGGAATCTTCTTCAGGATTTGCTTTTGATGAATTCATGGGTTATGAAGTTGAAAATGGTCTTGGCTGTTTTATGGATGAAAAAGTAATGAGAATTTTAGATGTAATGGATGAGAATGAATTAGAAAAATATGAAAAGAAAGTGAAGAATGTAGTTAGAGAAAGTGATAATTCATGCGTAGAAGTTGTATTGGATGAAACAAATGGAGCCAATATAATAATATTTGCAAGTGGTTGGAACAACGGTGTTTTTCCTACATATTATGGTTTTGATAAAAATAACAAATTGACACGATTAGTAACTGATTTTATGGTTGTAGAACTGTAACTTCTTTTGGCAATATTATCTTTCGTATTTTATGATAATATTGCCACTTATTTGAGTTTTTTGATTAAATAATATGTAGAAATTTGAAGAAAAAAAGTTTAAACAAACTTGAATTTTTGATTAAATAATGATAGAATTACATAATCTAATACAATTTAAAGGACTATTATGAAAAAGAAAATTAATAAGTATGATATTGCATTAATTATAGCTATAATAATAATAAATATTTTGCTTTTATTTTACGGAAGTAGAAATGTATCCAAGGTAGATGATAATATTGCTTTAGTATATTCAAAAAACGAATTAGTAGGTAAATATATTTTAAGTGAAAATTATGAAAATGAATTTACAATAAATTCAGGAGTAGGACATAATACAATTAAAATTAAGGACAAGAAAATTTGGATAGAAGAAGCAAGTTGCCCAGATCAAATTTGTACTTATCAGGGTAAAATAAGTTCTGACGGTGAAATAATTGTTTGTCTTCCTAATCAGCTTCTAATTAAAATAGAAGGAAATAGCAATGATGGTATTGATTTTATAGCACCGTAATTGTTCAAATTAAGATAAATGATGATATATAATATTGTTTTAACTTTCATAATATTAATAGAAAGAGAATAGATATGAGTAAAATACAGAGATATATATTTTTATCACTATTAACTGCAGGGGCAATGATTCTAAGTATTATAGAAGGAATGATACCTCTTCCATATATTGCACCAGGAGCAAAACTAGGTTTAACAAATATAGTAACATTAACAGTAATAATAGTATTTGGTTTTAAAGACGCTTTTATTGTAGTTATATTAAGGTGCGTTCTTCTCATGCTTGTAGCAACTAATCCTATATCATTTATATATAGTATTGTTAGTGGAATCGCTAGTGTTATTATAATGTATCTTGGGGTTAAGTATTTTAATAAATATTTTAGTTTTATTGGCATTAGTGTATTAGGAGCTATAACTCATAATGCTACTCAAGTAAGTGTAGCTGCAATAATGTTTGAAACTATCAATATGTATTATTATTTGCCAATTTTGTCATTAATAAGTATCTTTACAGGATGTTTTGTAGGATATACATCAATATTTATGACAGATAATTTAAATAAAACATTACTTAAAGAAAATAGAGAGGTTTAGTATGAAAAGGGGGAGCACGTTTTTCTTAATTTTACTAATCTTGACATGTTCAATTGTAGGAACAATAATCGGTAATGCATTTTCATCATATTTTCCTATTTTAAATTATGGCGAATCAATAGGTTTTGGTCCAGCTACATTGGATTTAAATTTAGTATCATTTACATTAGGGTTTAATGCAAATCTTACTGTAGCAGGAATAATAGGACTATTAATTGCAATAATAGCTTATAGAAAGCTATAAGGATAATATTATGAAAAAAATTATTTTAGCATCAAAATCACCAAGAAGAATTGAAATGTTAAGTAATTATGCAAATGTAATAAATAGATATATACCTGAAGTTAAAGAAAGTGTTAATCCAAAGGATAAACCTCAAACTACAGTTATGAAAATAGCTATCGAAAAAGCTAATAACGTTCATGATATTTGTGATGAAAAAGGTTTGATTATTGCTGCAGATACAATAGTTTATTTGCATAAAGTAATGGGAAAACCAAGTAATTATGATGAAGCTTTTAGTATGCTCAAATATTTATCAGGTAAAAGTCATAAAGTTTATACAGGTATTTGCATAATAGATAATGTTACAGGAAAAAGAATAGTAGACTACGAAGAAACAACGGTTGAGTTTATTAAATTTGATGATGATTTTATAAAAAGATATTTAAATACTGGAGAATATAAGGATAAAGCTGGTGGTTATGGCATACAAGGTTATGGAGAACTGTTAGTAAAAAAAATAGATGGTTGTTATAATAATGTAAAAGGATTACCGTTAGTTAAATTGAATAATTTATGTGCAAAACATTTTTCTGAAAAATTGCTCTAATAATATTACATAAAAAGGAAACATGTTCATACATCCATCTATAAACGATGTCTGGTAATTTTGTAATATATTGCATATTGGAGGATAAAATGGACAATACTAATTATACCATTAAGTCAATACCTGCCGAAGATAGACCACAGGAAAAATTGCTAAAGTATGGAGCTAGTGTTTTGACTAATTCAGAATTAATTGCAGTAGTTTTAAGAACTGGAAGCAAAAAAGAAAATGTTATAATGTTAGCACAAAGATTATTAATGGAGGATGGAAAAGGGTTAAGAAATATTTCTGAAGGAACATTAGAAAATTTCAAGAAATATAAAGGGATTAATAATGTTAAGGCAGCTAAACTTTTAGCGGTTGTTGAACTTAGTAAAAGAATAAGTACATTAAAAATAGATAAGATAAAAATAACTTCACCTAACGATGCAGCTATTGTTATGATGGAGGAATTACGTTATTGCAAAAAAGAATATTTTAAAATTATAATTTTAGATACAAAAAACAATATAATAAAAGTTCCACAAATTTCTGAAGGTAGTCTTAATAGTTCTATAGTTCATCCAAGAGAAGTATTTATAGAAGCTATTAAAAGCTCCTCCTCATCAATTATACTAGTCCATAATCATCCTAGTGGTGAAGTGGAGCCTAGTCACGAGGATATTGTACTGACAAACAGGTTAGTTGAATGCGGGAAAATTATAGGTATTAAGGTTATTGATCACATAATAATAGGTGATGGAATATTTTTTAGTTTTAAAGAAGACGGTTTAATATAATTGTGAATAACTGCGCTATCGTAGATTGAAAGGAAATATATATGAGTTTTATGGATTTATTTACACAAAAAATAGGTATAGATTTAGGTACATCAAATACATTAGTTTATGTTAAAGGTAAGGGAATAATTGTTAACGAACCATCTGTAGTGGCGATAAAAACAAATTTTAATCAGGTTTGTGCAGTAGGTCAAGATGCTAAAGATATGATTGATAGAACACCTGCTTCAATTAACGCAATAAGGCCTTTGCAAAATGGCGTAATTGCAGATTTCGAGATTACAAGGTCTATGATAAAATATTTCATAGATAAAGCTTTAAATAACAGACGTTTTATAAAATCAAATATTGTTATATGTGTACCAGTAGGCGTTACTTCAATAGAAAAGAGAGCTGTAGAAGAAGTAGCATATGATGCTGGTGCAAGAAAAGTAAAACTTGTTGAAGAACCAATGGCAGCAGCTATTGGGGCAGGTTTGAATGTTGAACAACCAATTGGAAATATGATTGTTGATATAGGTGGCGGAACTACTGAAATAGCTGTTGTATCTTTAGGAGGTATAGTAGTTAGTGATTCTTTGAGAATTGCTGGAGATGATATGGATGTTAATATTAAGGATTATATAAAATTAAAATATAAAATGGATATTGGATTAGTAACAGCAGAAAAAATAAAAAAAGTTTTAGGTAATGCAAGTAATGAATACTATAATCAAAAAACAGAAAAAAGAGTAAAAGATATGGTATTAGACGATAGTTTAGAGACAGTGGAAGAAAAGATTGTAGAGAATGTTACAATTATGGATATTAGAGGAAGAGATATAGTATCAGGGTTACCTTTGAAAATTACAATAACACATGATGAAGTAAGGGAAGCAATTTTGGAAACAATAAATAATGTTGTAAATGCAATAAAAAGGGTTCTTGAAAAAACACCACCAGAATTAGCATCGGATTTATTTACAAATGGTATATTTTTAACTGGTGGAGGAGCATTGCTTAAAGGATTAGACCGTTATATTGAAAAAGAATCAGGATTAAAAGTATATATTGCAGATAATCCGTTATCATGCGTAGTTCTTGGGGCAGGAAAAATATGTGAAAATATGTAATAGTGGAGTATAAATGTATTTTATTAAAAAACATCTAAAAAAATTTTTGTTTTATCTAACAATTTTGATATTAATAATTTTAATTGGGTTATCGTCAGTAGGACGATTTGCAGATATTAATATAGGTTTCCTAGGAAACCTTATATCTAGTCTGCAAAAAGTTACTTATAACATTGGACAAACATTGACTAGTTCCTTTTATTCTGTTCAGGAAATAGTAAAAATGCGTGAAGAAAACTTATTATTAACTGAAAAGGTTCACGAATTGCAGGAACAGGTTAGAATACTTGAAAATGTTGTAAATAAATCTGAAGCAGTTGAAGCTGAATATGAAATGAAGAAAAATTTAGAACATGATTATGTTGTAGGTCAGGTTATTGGTTTAGATAATTCTAATTGGTTTAGTCGCTTTACAATTGATAAAGGTGAGAATGATGGATTAAAGAAAAATGATATAGTAATTCATGCTGTAGAAAGTGAAAATGGTGTTATTCAAGTTGGACTAGTTGGCTTAATTACAGAAACTTCTTCTAATTGGTCAAAGGTTATTACAATTCTTGATGAAACTTGCAGAATAAGTTTTAGGGATATTGACAATGAAGAAAGCGGAATAGTTCAAGGAAGCATAGATGGTACTGTAACAGGATACTTTTTTAATAGTAAGGCTAGGGCAAATGTGGGCGAGCAATTAGTAACTTCTGGCATAGGTGAAGTATATATACCAGATATTTATATTGGAACAATTACAGATGTAGTACAAACAACAGATGCATCTACTCAAAGGATAGTAGTAAAATCAGCAGTAGAATTTACTAAATTAAATAAAGTATTTGTCTTAATGGTAGACAGATAGAATAAATGAAAGGAATAGTAGTTTAAATGAAAAAAATCAGTATAATGACTGCTATTATTGTTATAAATTTTATCCTTCAAACTTCTTTTTACAACTTTGTAGATTTATTGGGAGTTATACCTAATATCTCATTAATATTAGTTGTTATTTTTGCTATAATGACTGGAGGTGTAACTGGCAGCTTTTTTGGGTTGCTTACAGGTTTTTTATACGATGTTATGTTATATGATGTATTTGGTATTTATTCATTGATTTATTTTATTATAGGAGCTTTAGTAGGATATCATAGTGAAGAGGTAAATAGAGAAAATTATGTACTATATTGTATAATCACAGTAATTTCTACAGTATTTATGCATGTGTTTTTATATATAATTCTATTTTTTCTTAAATACAATTTAGTAAGTGTAGGTATAATGTTTAGGACACTAACAATTGAAATAGTTTTAAATACTGTTTTTACAGTATTGATTTTAAAATTTGTAATACTCTTATTTGAGCGAATTAGTGTGAAATAGTGTAAAGAAAAGGTTATATGGTGAAATAAGATGGCTTTAAAAAAATTTTTTAAAAATAGATTTAATATATTTTATATAATTATCGTTTTTTTGCTAATAGTTCTTGGATTTAGAATGGCAGTTCTTACTATAGTCCAAGGGGAGGATTATAGAGCAATAGCCGATATAAAGAAAATTAAGGATATTCCAGTAAAAGCTCCAAGAGGCAAAATTTTTGATAGAAATGGAGAAATACTTGCTGATAATGTTACAAGTTTTACTGTACAGATGTATACAGATGAACTTCCTATCAACCAGTTTAATCAAGTATCTTATATTTTATCCAAAATACTTGATGAAAATGGAGAAAGACCTATAGATGAATTTCCTATTGAATTAGACACCTTTGAGTATATTAATGAAGATATAGAAAATGTACAGAATATAATAGCTGATGAAAATTCAAATGAAGAAATTATATCCAGTATATATAAAACAGCACATGATAAGGTAATTGAAGAAATTAAGTTAAATATAATTGAATGGTTAAATTATGAAACACAAATTTATAATGAAAATTTTAATGTTAAAAAAAGAGTTTTGGAATTAATTAAAAAGAATATGGACATTCCCATTGATTTAGTAGATGGGCAATATATTTTTATTAGAGAAACAGTAGAATCAGAAGAAAATATTGAAAACAATAATGATAATACTGAAGAAATAGAAACAGATTCAATTAAAATATGGCTTGAAGAAAATGGATTGAGTAAAAATTCAAGTCCTGATATTGTGGTGGGACAATTACTAATCAAAAAAAATAATTACATTACTAATTTGTTTTCAAATTCAAAGATAAGACGACTTTCTTATGAATTTTTACAAACAAAAGGTTTGGCAGACAATATTAAACTTGTTGAATATTCATTTATTCAAGATAATGAGTATAAAAGTGTAAAACGAAATTTGATAATGAAGTATGAAGGAATAACAGAAACAACTTCTGCTAAAGATGATTTTGTTCTTCTCACAATTAATAATTCAATAAACAACTTATTACAACGAGTATATCAATCAGGGAATAAAAAATTTATTCCAGGTAAATATTTGATAGAAATGCTAACAGAAATATATCCTGATTTGCCGGTGAATTTCACTGAAAATGGCGAATATATAATGTTTGAATATACTGATGAAGAAATAAAAAACAAATATTTAAACCAATTACATTTAGATAATAATACAATTGCTTTTGATTTTATAAAGGAAATAGCAGTAAGAAATTTTGACGTGTTATACAACCTCATTACTAATGATGATGTGAAATATTATGCTCAAATAGAGTTGCTCAAATATGAAAACCCATCAATATCAATAGCAGATTGGGAATACACACCAATTAGAAATAAAAAGAATTGGATTACTAAAAATGTAAAATCAATTGATGATTCTAAAGATTATACTGCTGAAGAAGTTTTTAATTTATTAAAAGATTCTTTGGATATTGATTCTAATATAAATGATTATGAATTAAGAAACATGTTAGTTATAAGAGAAAGGTATAACAAGATTGGATATTTGTCATATCATCCTGTCGATATATGTTATAGTATCTCAGAAAAATCTGTTGCAATGATATCAGAAAGATCTCATGAGTTAAATGGAATTAATGTAGAAATTGAACCTCTTAGATATTATCCGGAAAATAATTCTGCAGCGCATATCTTAGGTTATTTAGGCAAAATTGCACAGGACTATGAAGTACAGGAGTATATTACAGAAAAAGGATATAGTCCTGATGATATAATAGGGAAAACTGGAATAGAAGAAAAATTTGAAGAGTACTTAGTAGGAAAAAAAGGTAAAAAAACTGTTGAAGTAAATAATGTTGGTAAGACTATTAGGTCTGTTTCAAGCGAGGCACCAATACCTGGAGATGATTTGTATCTTACAATTGATAAAAATCTTCAAAAAAAAGCTGAAGAATCTTTGCAAAAAGGTCTTGAACAAATTCATGTAGGGGGTGTATTTGAAAGTGAATGGGGAGATTTTAATTTTGTAGATAAATATGAAAATGCTGAATCAGGAGCCTTAGTTGCGCTAGATGTAAAAACAGGAGAAGTATTAGCAATGGCCAACTATCCTTCTTATGATTTGAATTTGTTTTCAACTGGTATTTCTAGTGAGGATTGGAATAGTCTTATAAATGAATCTAAAAATCCATTAGCTCCTAGACCACTTTATAATATTTCTATGTTAACTGCTATTCAGCCAGGCTCTACATTTAAAATGGTTACAGCTTTAGCTGCTTTAGACAAAGGTGTAAATCCTAATACTAAGGTATATTGTGCTGGAACTATGGAAGTTGGAGATAGACATTTTAGTTGTTGGATTTATAATATGTATGGTGGTTCTCATGGATATCAAACTATGTATGAAGCAATTATGAATTCTTGTAATTTTTACTTTTATACAACTGTATTAGGAGAAAATTTAGCTACAAATCAAAAACATACTGTTAAAGTTGATGCAGAGGATATTATTGAAACAGCAAATAAATTTGGTTTAAACAGCAAAACAGGCATTGAAATAGACATACCTCAGGAATATTCCGGTGGAGTACCTAGTATAGAAGGAAAAAAGTTAAATATTAGAATGTACCTAAGAATATTTCTAGAAGCTAATGTAGAAAGATATTTAGAAGATGGATATAAAGTTGATGAAGGTATGAAAAATGAAATAGTTGAAGAAATCGTGAGTTGGATTGATCGTGATGATTTAATGACAAGAGGAGAAGTTTATGATGAACTTAAAGCTTTAAGATTAAATCCAGATAAAACTAATGATAATAACATTCCTTTAGTTGATATAATTAAATATTCATATATAAATCAAGCTGTTTGGAATGCAGGAGATAATTTAAATATAAGTATAGGCCAAGGAAATAACTCATATACTACTTTGCAAATGGCAAATTATGTTGCTATGATTGCAAGTGGTGGTTATAAACATAATGTAAGTGTTATTAAAGATGTTAAAACATATGATGATAAAGAAACAAATTACAAACCTTTAAGAGAATCTGAAAGAATTGAAGTAAATGACTACAGTTATTTTGATGTATTAAAAGAAGGAATGAGGCTTGTATCTTTAGATGATAGTGCAAAGCCCTATGCTAATTTCCCTGTTGGAGTTGGAAGCAAGACTGGTACAGCACAAAAGGAAGGAATTAACCCCGATACTGGTGAGCCTTACGACGAATTTGCATGGTATGTTGCTTTTGCACCTTATGATGATCCACAAATTGCTGTTGCATGCGTGCTTTTTCAAGGTGGTTCGGGAAGGTATCCAACTCCAATTGTTAGAGAGGTCATAGGCGAGTATCTTAAACTAAATAATACAATTCCAAACAATACGGTTTCGCAATAGAGTATTTATATTGTTAAAAAAATAGGGGAGATAAAAAATGGGTAGTGTAATTTTAGTTAGTTCTCAAAAAAATGAAATAGGAAAAACTATTATATCAATTAAAACTGGTGTAGAACTTTCAAAAAGTGGTAAGAAAGTTCTTCTTATGGATTTATCATCTGGGAAAAAGAAAATATCGGAATACTTAAATGTTAATGAAGATATTATATATGATATTAAAGACGTGTTGGATTGCACCTGTTCAGTTGAACAGGCAATAATAGATATTACAGAAAACTTAAGCATACTTCCATATCCTAGAATTTTTGATAAATTAAATAAAGTAAAAAGAGAAAATTTTTCGAAACTGATAATAGCTGCAAAGAATAAATATGATATTATAATTGTTGATATAGATAAAACAATAGAATTATCTTTTGTGGATTTTAACAATATTGATATCATTGTAAGCGTTAATAATAATGACTACTCAAGTGTAAAAGAAATAAATAATGATATAGATATTGCAAACAAATTTTCATTAGATAGTTCAATGGTTGTAATAAATAGATATGATAAGAAAAAATCTAAAAAAGGAATTATGCTTAAAATAAGTGATCTAAAAAAAATGATAGAAAAGGAACTAACGGCTATTATTGAGGAAGATTCAAGATATGTTACATTATCAAATGACTTTTTCTTTAACAAAGAAGAAAATATATTTAATGATGGTATAAAAGAAATAATTAATAAAATAAATTCTATTGTTTGATGATGGGATATTAATTTATGATTAGAAACGAAACTAAAATAAAAAACTTTTGTTGAAAAATATAACAAAAGTTTTTTATTTTGTAATAAAGCTTGTAATATTTTAATAAAATATAGTGAAGGGGTGAGTTTAGGAATGAATAAAATATCTAAAAAAAGAATTAGTATTAAAAGAAAGGAACAATTTAATAAGAAATTAGCATTACAAGTAGTTTTTAGTATAGTACTAGTAACTGCAGTAATAATAACAAAGCAAGTAAATTCAGATACAACAAGACAAATTATTAATACTGCAGATCAAAAACTTAACGAAACAATTGAACCAACGACAGTTAAAAAAAATATTTTAAATTTTGTAACAGATATAAAACAAAGTATTCCATTTTTTTCTAAAGAAAATTCAGAGTTTGTTGCTCCTGTTATTGGCACAATATATCAAGACTATGGTTTGAATAAAAGTGGAGATGAGACTTATTATAATCATGGGATAGATATATTATCAAACACTGAGACTGTGAAATCTATATCATTTGGTACTGTTACTCAAGTTGGAAATAATGAAAAATTATCTAATTATGTAGTTATTGAAGAAGGTAATAAGACGATTATTTATGGTAAATTAAATGAAGCTTTTGTAAAAGAAGGAGATAATATTTCTAAGGGCGATATAATAGGAGCATTGAGCAAAGAAAGCAAGTTACTACATTTTGAAGTTTGGGAACAAGGTGAATCTATTAATCCAGTAAAATTATTTGAATTAACACATTAGGTAGACGAAAATTGTGGCAATATTTATTGCTCTTGCCATTCATGAAATTGCTCATTTATTTTCTGCGATTATCTTAAATATAAAATTCGATAAAGTAAAAATTACAATATTTGGATTTAATATAAATGCTGATTTAGAAAACGTTAGTTTATTTAAAAAAATTATTTTGTTTTTTTCTGGACCGTTTTGTAATATTGTTTTATACATAGTTCTTCGAAATTCATTGTATAAATACTTCGCAGAAATTAATTTTTTTTTGGCTTTTGTAAATCTAGTTCCTATAGTGCCTTTAGATGGAGGAAATATTTGCAAATCTATTTTAGAATATTTTTTGAATTCTAAAGTTGTCTCTAGATATATTATAATGACAAATAGTTTTTTTATTGTATGCTTTTTGATTATTATTTATAGATATAAAATATGGGTTTATTTATTGTTAATTATTATGGGATTAAAAGGTATAATTGAAGAAAACATGATTTTAATGGAAAGAAATATTAAAGTTAGCTATTATAAGAATAAAAGAAAAAAGTACTTTAATGGATATTATAAATAATTGAATTTTAAGATAAGGTAATGATTTACTATTGGGTTAAACAATCTATTTACAATTTATAAAAAAATATTTGAATTATTTTTAATATAATAGTATAATGATATTACATTTGTAAATGTTAATTTATAAATGCCTCTTAAATTTTTTGCCTCAAGCCGCGGAAATCCGCGGCTTGCCCTATTTAATTAGCAATATATTATTTTTAAGCAGGTGTTCTACTTCTATCCATGGTATTTGTATTTCATAAATATCAATAAATTTTGATGAGAGTTTATTAGAGTTAAAATAAATAGATAAATGTGAATTAGAAAAAGTATAACCATCAAAACTTTTAATATTACTAAAGTTAATATCATCTATAAAGTAAATTAAATTTCTATTATCAATCTTTTTATTGTTTATTAGAGCTTCTCTAGCTTTAATAGATAAGAGATCTGAATATCCTAATTTTTCATCAAACATATCATTTAAATATAATTCTTCTCCTGTAGATAAGTTATATGTCTTTGTAATTATTTCTTTATTAGTTATTTGTCCATATCTGTAATCTACCAAGAAAATAATTGATATTATTTCTTTATTAACGCTAGTAATATTGTAATCTATATTCATTATTACTTTGTCTTTATCATCAGTTGGAATAAAATGTTTAGTATCATATTTTATCCTTCTTTTATAATTATTAATAATAAATTTTATATTATTGTTAACCTTGCTGTTTTTTGTATTTGGGTAATAAATAGACATGTTATACTTTTCGCAATTGTCTATAATTACTTTTTTATTTATATTTTCAGTTGGGTTTATTTTACTGAATACTATTTTTTTAGAATGAACATTAGTTAAAGAAAAAAACACTATTACTATACAAAATATAAAAATAAAAATAAAGATTCTTTTATATAAACAGTTATATATTCTTTTAATCATTTTTTCATCCCCCTAATAATATTATATGATTAAGAATGATAAATAATATTAATTCATAAAAATAGATATACGTAATTTAAATTAAGAACAGGATTTATAAAGTGGCATAAAATAGGATAAACAACAATGTTGAATACTATAAAAAGGGAGGTTTGAAATGCCTACAATATATTTAAGTCCTTCGACACAAGAATTTAATCCCTATGTAACAGAGGGAAATGAGGAATACTGGATGAATTTAGTAACTGATGCAATGATACCATACTTACAACAGTACGGGATAGAATACGCAAGAAACACACCAGAAATGACAGCTGGTTCGTCTATACGAGATTCTAATGCAGGAAATTATGATTTTCATGTAGCTATACATTCTAATGCATCAGGGGAGGCACAAGCAGGTCAGAATAGAGGTGTTATTACCTTTTACTATCCAACTAGTGCTGATGGGTTAAGAATGGCTGAAATTCTTCAACAGAATTTTCGAGAAATTTATCCTTTGCCTGATCTTGTATCAATTGTTCCTACAACTAGCCTTGGAGAAGTTTCAAGAACAAGAGCACCTTCTGTTTTAATAGAAGTTGCTTATCATGATAATATAGAAGATGCAAATTGGATAACAAATAATATTGATTCAATTGGAAATGTAATTGCTACTTCAATTGCTGAGTATTTTTATGGGCAACCTGAAGTAGTTCCGCCTGAAGAAGAACAAATTGGATTAGTAACCCTAACTAGTGGCTATTTAAATATTAGAAATGGTCCATCATTAAATGCACCTGTAATAGGTATGGCACCTAATGGTGCTACTGTGACTATAATCGAGCAAGTTGGTGATTGGTATAATATAAACTACAATGGTACAATTGGATATGTATTTTCTCAATATATTACTTTACAATAATTTATAAATTTAAAAATAAGATAAAAAAATTTAGGATTATCTCTAAATTTTTTTATCTTATTTATTATATTTTGGTGCGGTCGGGGGGACTTGAACCCCCACGAATATTCATTCGCTAGCCCCTCAAGCTAGTGCGTCTGCCGTTCCGCCACAACCGCATTTATAGTGCTTTATTATTATAATAGAAGATTTATATTTTGTAAAGATAATTTTTTAAAATTGCATACCTTTTTTCAAATACTCTTGTGAAAAGACGGTATTTATATTATAATTATATTATAATATTTACAAAATGAGATGAATGTATAAAACCACCTCTAAAGGTGAGGATGCAGAATGTTAAAACATAATAAAATTAGAGAAATTTTATTAAATTATAGATATACGTGAAGGATGAAAATTATTAATTAATAATAAAATAATATTAAGTCTTGGGGGACAATATGAAAATCAAAGAAATCATTGAAATTGTTAATGCGAAAGTTTTAACTGAATTTTGTAATGAAGAGAAAGAATTTGAGTATGCTTTTGCCAGTGACTTAATGAGTGATGTATTAGCCTATGCAAATGATGAAACTTTGCTTATTACTGGTTTAAGTAATCCTCAGGTGATTAGAACTGCTGAAATAATGGATATATCTGCCGTGCTTTTTGTACGAGGAAAAGTACCAAATTCAGATATAATTGATTTAGCTGTTGAAAATTCTTTAACTATACTTGCTACTGATAATATTATGTTCGAAACATGCGGGTTATTATATAAAAACGGCATGAAGGGAAATCGGAAATGGCAAACGACTTATTAAAAAGATTTAGTTTTGAGATAACTTCTAATGATTTTATTACTGCAGGCAAAAGTTCAAGTTATATTAAAAGTAATTTAAAATCATTAGGTATTGATTCTAAAGTTATCAGGAAAATTGCAATAGTTTTTTATGAAGCAGAAATCAATCTTGTTATTCATTCTTTAGGGGGAAAAATCTATTGTGACTTATATGAAGATAAAATTATAATAATATCGAAGGATATAGGGCCAGGAATTGACAATGTTGAATTAGCAATGACTGAAGGTTATTCAACAGCAACTGATAAGGTAAGAGAGCTAGGCTTTGGAGCTGGAATGGGACTACCTAATATGAAAAAATACTCTGATATATTTAAAATAATATCGGATAAAAATGGCACTTTAATAGAATTGACGATATTTATATAGGGGGATTGACAAATGAATTTTTCTATTATGTTTGATAAAGAAAAATGTAGGGGATGCACTAACTGTATGAAAAAGTGTCCTACACAGGCGATTAGAATAAAGAATGGTAAAGCTATAATTGATCATAAAAAATGTATACATTGTGGAGAATGTATAAGAGCGTGTTCATATGGAGCATATTCTCCTGAATGTATTGAGTGGAAAAATGAAACGAATGCTTATAAATGTAAAATTGCTATACCATCTACTACTATTTATGGTCAGTTTCCGAGAGGAACTGATATATGTGTAGTACAGAATGCAATTTTAAAACTTGGATTCGATTATGTATATGATGAAAGTTGGGCTGCAGAACTAGTTGCTAAGGCAATAAAGAAAAAAATAGATAATAACAAAGACATCAGACCATTTATAAACACTAATTGTCCAGCTACATTAAGGCTTATAAATATAAGATATCCATCTTTAACAGAAAATTTAATTGCATTGAAGACACCTATGGAAATTGCAGGTATTCTAGCAAGAAATAACGCTAGAAAGAAGTTTAACTTAGAAGATAAGGATATAGGCGTGTTTTATATTACTCCATGTCCAGCTAAATTGTTAGCAGTTACTGATCCTATAGGAAATCTTGGACCTTCTGTTGATTGGGTAATACCTCTTAATAAAATTTATGGGGAATTATATCAAAAAGTTGTAAAGGAAGACAATTTAATTTGCTCTTATCCATCTTTAAGTGGCTTAAAGTGGTCAGTGTGTGGCGGACAATCAAAATCTGCTAAATTGACAAACTTTATTGCTGTAAATGGAATGGAAAATGTAATACAGATATTAGAAGAAATAGAAAATGGCAAGTTGTCAGGAGTTGATTATGTTGAGGTATTGGCCTGTGTTCAAGGTTGTGTAGGTGGAACTTTTAATGTTATAAATCCATTTATAGCAAGCAGTAATAATAAGTATATATTAAATACATTAGATGGAGAACCAATTAATTCTGATTTAGAATGTTTTGAAAAGTTATACAATAAAGGGTTTTTTGAATTTGAATTTCCGGATACTGAAAGTGTAAATAAAATTAATATAAAAGAAGCATTAAAAAAGAATGAGGAAATTAAACAAATATTGGCAATACTCCCTGGCTTAGATTGTGGATCTTGTGGGTCGCCTACTTGTCTCTCTCATGCAGAAGACATTTACAATGGTCAATCGACTATATTTGAATGTGTTGTTTTAAGAGCTAATTCATGAAGTGATTAAATATATTGGAGGGGTATATGAAGAATTTGGATTTAGCTAGTAATTTAAAATTAGAACCATTATTAGTTACAAATAAAGAAATACAAATTGAAGGTGTTTATATTGGAGATTTATTAAGTATTGCTATGTCAAAGGCGAAAGAAAATTTCCTTTGGATTACAATACAAACTCATGTCAATATTGTAGCTATTGCAGAACTCTTAGATTTATCATGCATAATTATTGTTGAAGGTATGGAAATTGAAGATGAAACTTTAAATAAAGCAAAAGAATTAGATATACCGATATTCAAAACTAAGGATAGTGCATATCAAGTGGCTTGTAGATTGCACACCATGGGTATAAAATGAAATTTTATTATGATTTGCATATTCATTCTGATTTATCTCCATGTGGAAATAGTGATATGACGCCCAATAATATTATTAATATGTCCTATATAAAAGGTTTGAATATCATTTCTATTACTGATCATAATACAACTAAGAATTTATCAGCTATTGCATTTTTAGGAAAAAAAATGGGCATAAAGGTAATTCCTGGAATAGAAGTAACAACCAAAGAAGAAGTTCATATATTATGTTATTTTAAAGCTCTTGATGACGCCTTGGCATTTGGCAATGTAATATATGATTCGTTACCAAATATTAAAAATAATACTAAAATTTTTGGAGAACAAAATATTTACAATCATAATGAAGAAAAAATTGGAGAATTAGATAAACTTTTAATAAATGCAACAAGTTATTCTGTAGAAGATATTTATTATTTATCAAAGAGATATCACGGAATTACTGTTCCTGCACATGTATATAAAAAATCAAATGGTATATTAGGTGTATTAGGATTTATACCTATCGATTTAGAATTGAATTTTATTGAAGTTACTTCAAATGAAGAGATAAAGGATAAACAATTAAAAAAATATATAAAATTAGTAAATTCGGATGCACATCAGTTAGTAGATATATCTGAACCCGAAAATTTTATGAATTTAGATTCAATAGAGGATGTCTATAGATATTTAAAGATATATTAAAGTCGCATTATGCGACTTTTTATTTAATGCCTGCTAGGAGGTTAGTATGAAGGAATTGTCCATGCATATATTAGATATTGCTATGAATAGTGTAAAAGCCAATGCGTCATTAATTGAAATAGAAATAATGGACAGTATAAAGGATGATGTTTTAAAAATTATAATTAATGACAATGGTAATGGTATGAGTAAAGAAATTCTAAATCAAGTAACAAATCCTTTTTATACAACACGGAAAACCAGAAAAGTAGGTTTAGGGCTTCCTATGTTAAAAGAGGCTTGTGAAAGATGTAACGGAAATTTAACAATTGATTCTACAATTGGAAAGGGAACAAAGGTAGAATGCTGCTTTGAAAGAAGTAATATTGATAGAGCACCTTTGGGAAATATTGGTGATACAATTATGACAATTATTAATTCTTTAGTAGATTGTGAGTTAATATATAAACATAAGGTAGATATGTTAACATTTTCAGTAAGTACAACTGAAATTAAAGAAATATTAGAAAATGTTGATATAAACGAAAGCAGTGTATTACTTTGGATTAAAGAATATATTAATGAAAATATTAAGAATTTATATAATTATTAACATAATATTTGAAATTTTATAACAAAACCTTGCAAAAAAATTAAATAAATGATAAAAATTTTAAAATAGGTATTTAAAAATAAATGTAAATCTGATATAATCAATTTGTTTGATTTTTAGGATTGTTAATTATATTATAAACTTAAACAAGAGGTGATATTATGAGCGCAAAGGTGTTTACATTCAGGGGCGGAATACATCCCCCTCATCATAAAACGAAAACTGAGAATGTAGCAATTGAAAATGCTTTAGAACCTAATATAGTTGTGATTCCATTATCACAGCATATAGGAGCCCCCTGTGATTCTTTAGTTACAGTAGGAGAAAAAGTAAAAGTAGGACAAAAGATTGGAGAATCTAAAGCTTTTGTTTCATCACCAGTACATTCAAGTGTATCTGGAACTGTAAAGAAAATTGATGTGCATCAAATTACAACAGGTGCTAAAGTAAGTTGCATTACTATTGAGTCTGATGGTTTATTTGAAATTCACGAATCTGTAAGGCCAAAGGGAAAACTTGAAGACTTATCTAAGGAAGAAGTTTTGGCAATTATTAAAGAAGCTGGCTTAACAGGAATGGGTGGAGCAGGTTTTCCAACTCACGTAAAACTAAGTCCACCGAAAGATAAGCCAATTGATACTATAATAGTTAATGGAGCAGAATGTGAACCTTTCTTAACAGCTGACCACAGAATAATGCTAGAAAAACCAGATTTAGTATTGTTAGGGTTAAGAGCAATTATGAAGGCAGTAGGAGTGAATAAATCTTACGTTGCTATAGAAAAGAATAAACCTGATGCAATTGAGGTTATGAAGAAAATTGTGGCTGATTATGAAGGAATAGAGGTAGTATCTCTAGAAACAAAATATCCACAAGGTGATGAAAAAAGAATTATTAATGCTATAACTGGCAGAGAAGTACCTTCTGGCGGACTTCCAATGGATGTTGGCTGTATAGTAGACAATGTAGGGACTGTTGCAACTATAGGAAATGTTATTGCAACAGGAATGCCCGTTATTCAAAGAGTAACAACAGTTACAGGAAGTGCAATACAAAATCCTAAAAATTTATATATTAGAATTGGAACATTATTTAAAGATGTAATTGAACAATGTGGTGGTTATTCTGAGGAGCCTGGTAAATTAATTAACGGTGGACCTATGATGGGAATAGCTCAATATACTGATGAGGTACCAGTTATCAAAGGAACTTCAGGTATACTTGTACTTAATAAAAAGGATGCAGAAGTTCCAGAACCATCTAATTGTATTAGATGTGGAAAATGTGTAAGTATATGTCCCGTTAATTTACAGCCATATATGATCAGCAGACAAGCAATATTAAATAATTTTGAAGAAGCTGATAAGTTTCATGCAACTGATTGTATCGAATGTGGATCTTGTTCATTTATATGTCCAGCAAAGAGACCTTTGGTTGAAACGATACGTGTTGCAAAAAAAGAAATTTTAACTAAACGCAAAAAGGCTAAATAGGAGGAATAATAGATGGAAAATAAATTGATAGGTTCATCATCACCTCATATTAGAACAGATGAGACGACCCAGAAATTAATGCTAGATGTAGTTATTGCATTGCTACCGGCATTAGTGGCAAGTATTTTTTATTTTGGATTTAATTCATTGATTTTAGTTATCGCTTCTGTAGTTTCAGCAGTTGTAACTGAATATATTTGTCAAAGAATTATGAAAAAACCAATAACTGTAACTGATTTAAGTGCAGTTGTAACAGGAATATTATTGGCATTTAATATACCGCCAACAGCACCATGGTGGATTCCAGTATTAGGTTCTGCTTTTGCAATTGCAATTGCAAAACAAATTTTTGGTGGTATAGGTTTTAACTTCATAAACCCAGCATTAGCTGGTAGAGCTTTTTTAATGGCTTCATGGAATCCTCATTTAACTACTGGATGGATAGATCCAGTAACTGATGCAGTAAGTTCAGCTACTCCATTATCAATTATAAAAGGGAGTGCTACAGGTGAATTGCCATCATTGTTTGATATGCTTGTTGGAAATATACCAGGAGTTTTAGGAGAAACTTCAGCGTTGCTATTATTAGCAGGTGGAATTTATTTGATTTACAGAGGTGTAATTAAGTGGATAATCCCTGTATTTTATATAGGAACTGTTGCAATATTAGCTCTTTTTGTAGATGGCGGAAGTATGATGTTATATCATGTTTTAGGTGGAGGATTAATGCTTGGAGCATTTTTCATGGCTACAGATTATGTAACATGTCCTATAACTGATAGAGGTAAAGTTATTTATGCAATAGGTGCAGGAATTCTAACAATGATAATAAGGAAAATTGGCGGATATCCAGAAGGTGTATCATATTCAATACTACTTATGAATATTTTAACTCCTTTAATAGATAAGTATGTAACACCTAAGCTTTTTGGAGGTGCTAAATAATGAAAAATAACATAGTTAAATTAGGTGGCGTTTTGTGTTTGATTTCAGCTATAGCTGGTGGGGTATTGGCTTTTACAAATGATTTCACTAAAGATAAAATTGCTGAAGTTGAAGCAAAAGCTAGTATGGATCCTGCAATATTAGAAGCTGTAATGCCAGGTTCAGAAATCTTTGAACCGTATGAAGATACGGCATTAGTTGAATCAATTAAAACAGATAATACAAAATTTGTAGATTTAATGACAGCTGTTGATGGTTCAGGTAATCAATTAGGATATGCAATAAAAACTTTTAGTACTATTTCAGGATATGGTGGAGATATAGAATTATTTGTAGGCGTTTCTCCAGAGGGTAAAATTACTGGAATAGCTGTTACAACAATACAAGAAACACAAGGTCTTGGTAGTAAAGTAGCAGAACCTGAATTTAAAAATCAGTTTATAGATATGGATGCCAATGCTGAAATACCTGATGATGGTTATGATGCCATTACAGGAGCGACAAAATCCTCAGTATCTTTTACAAGTGCTGTAAATAATGCAATTAATATCTATAATCAATATTTGAATAAATAGGAGGTAAAAATGGATAAGATAAAAGTATTTAAAAATGGTCTTTTGAAAGAAAATCCTATTTTTGTTCAATTGCTTGGAATGTGTTCTGCACTTGCCATAACAACATCAGCTATTAATGGAATAGGAATGGGAGTTGCAGTTACCGTGGTGTTAGTAGGTTCAAATATAGTAATTTCTTTATTGAGAAAAGTTATACCTGATGAAGTACGTATACCTGCTTTTATTATAATAATAGCAACATTTGTTACAATTATTGATATGTTTATGCATGCTTATACTTATGACTTATATAAGGCTCTTGGTGTTTTTATACCACTTATAGTTGTTAATTGTACTATACTTGGTAGAGCTGAATCTTTTGCATCAAAAAATGGAGTTGCTGATTCTATATTTGATGGTTTGGGTATGGGTATAGGATTTGCTTTTGCTATAACTCTTCTAGCTGCGATTAGAGAGTTTTTAGGTAACGGAACTATTTTTGGTTTTCAGATAATGGGAGAATCATTTGAACCTATGATGATAATGGTACAGCCTCCAGGAGCTTTTATAGCACTTGGATTGTTAATAGGTCTCGTAAATTTTTTAACTAGAAAAAAGAAAGCGTAGGAGGTTAGGATAGATGGAATTAGTTAGTTTATTTATAGCATCGTTTTTAGTAAATAATATTATATTTTCACAGTTCTTGGGAGTTTGTCCATTCCTCGGCGTTTCAAAGAAAATAGAAACAGCAGCAGGCATGGGTATTGCAGTTATATTTGTTATAACTTTGTCAGCTGTTATAACATTTTTGGTACAAATTTTATTGGATTATTTTGAAATTGGATATTTACAAACAATA
Source organism: Sedimentibacter sp. MB31-C6 (assembly GCF_035934735.1). NCBI lineage: Bacteria > Bacillati > Bacillota > Tissierellia > Sedimentibacter > Sedimentibacter sp. MB31-C6. The sequence goes on along the minus strand of NZ_CP142396.1, from coordinate 183,896 downwards.
GCTTTTATATTGATAATAGCAGCATTAGTTCAATTTGTTGAAATGTTTTTGAAAAAATCAAGTCCTGGCTTATATCAAGCATTAGGAGTATATTTGCCGTTGATTACTACAAATTGTGCTGTTTTAGGAGTAGTAATTTTAAATATAACAAAAGAATACGACTTTATTGAAGCAATAGTAAATTCTGTTGCTACATCAGGTGGATTTTTACTTGCAATAGTTTTATTTGCAGGAGTAAGAGAAAAAATTGATTCAGCTGATGTACCAGAAGCATTAAAGGGTTCACCTATAGCATTAGTAGCTGCAGGCTTAATGTCTATTGCATTCCTTGGGTTTTCAGGATTACAAATATAAGGGAGGTGCAGATAAATGGTTATAGTAAAAGCAGTAGGAATGTTAGGTGGATTAGGAGTGTTAGCTGGTGCCTTATTAGCAGTAGCTTCAAAGATATTCCATGTAGAAGTAGATCAAAAGATTATTGATGTAAGAAATGCCCTTCCAGGCGCTAACTGTGGTGCATGTGGATTTCCAGGATGTGATGGAATGGCAAATGCAATAGCAAAAGGAGAAGCGCCAGTTAATGGTTGTCCAGTTGCTAATGATGAAGCTTATGATAAAATAGGTGCAATAATGGGTGTAACAGCAACAGCTGGGGAAAAGAAAGTAGCTCATGTATTATGTCAAGGTTGTGATACTGTAGCAACTAAGAAATATGAATATCAAGGAGTTACAGACTGTAAAGCTGCTGCAGCTGTAGCAGGTGGAAACAAATCTTGTGATAAAGGTTGTTTAGGTTTTGGAAATTGTGTTGATGTATGTGATTTTGATGCTATTACTATTGAAGATGGTATAGCTGTAATAGATAAAGAGAAATGTACTTCATGTGGAAAATGTATTGAAGAATGTCCTAAAGCTGTAATAGAATTAGTTCCTTATTCTCAAGATGTTATTGTAGGATGTAATAATAGAGATTTTGGAAAAGATGTAAAGGTAGTATGTAAAGTTGGATGTATAGGATGCAAAATTTGTGAAAAGAATTGTCCTTTTGATGCTATTCATGTTGAAAACAATATAGCAAAAATAGATTACGACAAATGTACTGAATGTATGGTATGTGTAGAGAAATGCCCTACAAAAGCAATAGAGGGAGATTTATCTACTAGAAAGAAAGCTAATATAATAGATGAAAAATGCATTGGATGTACAATTTGTGCTAAAAATTGTCCGGTTGATGCTATTGAAGGAGAAGTTAAAAAAACTCACAAAGTAGACAAGGATAAATGCATAGGTTGTGGAGTATGTGCAACAAAATGCCCAAAAGATGCAATTGAATTAAAATAATCTAAATTTAAGGTTTTATAAGCTACTATTAGCTTATAAGCTTAAAGACAAACTTATAAACATATGAAAATCTTTTAAGTTATTATATTTATGTTTTGTCAATAGTCGAGAAGCTATTAATAGCTTCTTCTTTTTTTATTAAACCAATCAATTTTCTTATGAGTATTAGTTGAGTAGTAATCTAGTAATTATTTTTGACAAAATATTAAATAGACATTATAATGTATTTGTTAAATTGCATTATAACTAAAATAAATAAAGGAAATTATTATGGATGCTTTAAAGGTAATTGAAAATGAAATAAAAGGAAAATCTGTTGAACTTACTTCTTTAAAAAAAGAGAAAACTGCGCTTATTACTATTGATATGGTAAATGGTTTTGTTTATACAGGACCATTATCGTCACCAAGAGTTGCTAGTATTGTTGATAATATAGTATCTTTGAATGAAAGAACTAAAGGTTATAAAAAAGTATTTTTTATAGATAGTCACGATGAAGAATGTGCTGAATTTAATAGTTTTCCGTTACACTGTCTTAGAAACACAGAGGAAGCTAATTTAATTCAAGAGCTTATACCCTTTACAAAAGGGCAAGAGTCTATATGTATTGAGAAGAATAGTACTAATGGGTTTAATAACGACAATTTTCAAGAATGGTTGAATAAATATATAGATATTATAGACAATTATATAATTATGGGTTGTGTTACAGATATATGTGTACTTCAATTTACTTTAAGTTTAAAGGCTTATTTTAATGATAGAAATATAAATAAAAGGATTTTAGTACCGATAAATGCAGTGGAGACATATGATGGTGGATCGCATGACGGATACTTAATGAATTTATTTGCTTTATACAATATGCATACTAGTGGCATTGAGATAGTTGATAAAATTAACTGAGGAGAAGTTTAATGGAATATAATAATTTTGGAGAAAGAAATTTATCTATGCTTATGGACTTTTACGAAGTAACAATGGCAAATGGATATTTTTCAAATGGACAAAAGGATTCTATTGTTTATTTTGATTTGTTTTTCAGAAAGAATCCCGATGGAGCAGGATTTTCGATAGTTGCAGGATTAGAACAAGTAATTCAGTATATAAAAAATTTGAATTTTAAAGAAGAGGATATTGCATATCTTAGAAGCAAAAATTTATTTAAAGAAGATTTTTTACAATATCTTAAAAATTTTAAATTTTCCGGTGATATTTTTGCTATACCTGAAGGAACTCCAGTTTTTCCTAGTGAGCCATTAATAACTGTAAGGGCAAAGGCAATAGAAGCACAACTAATAGAAACAATGTTATTATTGACTATCAATCATCAAAGTCTTATAGCAACTAAAGCTAGCAGGATTGTTAGAGCAGCAAAAGGAAGACCGATAATGGAGTTTGGTGCTAGAAGAAGTCAAGGGTATGATGGTGCTATTTATGGCGCTAGAGCTGCTTATATTGGAGGTGTTGTTGGAACAGCAACAACATTGGCAGATGAAGTATTTGGAGTTCCTGCTTTAGGAACAATGGCTCATTCATGGGTACAAATGTTTGATAATGAATATGATTCGTTTAAATTGTATGCTGAAAACTATCCAGATAATTGTACATTACTTATAGATACATACAATGTAATAGAAAGTGGAATCCCTAATGCTATAAGAATTTCTAAAGAAGTTTTGGAACCGATGGGTAAAAGGTTACAGGGAGTAAGATTAGATAGTGGTGATATTGCATATTTAAGTAAAAAATGCAGGAAGATGTTAGATGAAGCAGGACTTCACGATTGTAGCATAGTTGCATCAAACAGTTTAGATGAATATATTATAACTGATTTATTAAGTCAGGGAGCTAAAATAGATTCATTTGGTGTAGGAGAAAGACTTATAACAGCAAAATCAGAACCCGTTTTTGGATGTGTTTATAAACTTGCGGCTATTGAAAAAGATGGTAAAATCATGCCGAAAATTAAACTTTCAGAGAACGAGGAGAAAATAACAAATCCAGGGTATAAGAAGGTTTGGAGATTGTATGATAAGAAAACAAACAGTCCAATAGCAGATGTCATAACATTAGCTAACGAAATTATAAATGATACTAAACCATATATAATATTTGATGAAGTTCATGTATGGAAAAAGAAAAAAGTAACTAATTTTTATGCTAAAAATCTTCAAGTACCAGTATTTTTAAATGGTGAATGTGTGTATGAAAGTCCTAAACTTAATGATATAAGGTCTTATTGCAAAGCAAAAGTTGATAATGTTTGGAATGAAGTAAAAAGATTTACAAATCCACATAACTATTTTGTTGATTTGTCTAAAGAATTATGGGATTGCAAACAAAATATGATTAATCAATATAGTTTTAAATAATCTATACGGAACGCATTGCGTTCCGTATAATTGTCATTTGTAGTGACGCATTGTATGCGTCCCGGGGTATGCATACCCTACATTTGTCATTGCTATTTATGAACATGTAAGATATGGTTTTTGTCTTTTAATATATCTTCATAAATTGTCCTTATTATATAATTATCATCTGAACTTTTAATTTGGTTAGTTTTATCTATATTATATAAACCCTGCGCTCTTAGTGCTCTAGTTTCTTTTGTTATAATCTTAGGTACAGGTTGTCCACCTCCAGCGATACAACCACCTTTACAAGCCATAACTTCTACTAAATCATAATGTTTTTCACCATTTTCAATTAGTTTAACAAGCGTATCAGCATTTTTTAAACCATGAACAACGGCTATTCTAATACTTTTGTCATCTACCTCTATTGTAGCTTCTTTAACGGCATCTAAACCTCTAACGCTGTTATATATTATTTCACAATCATCTTTACCAAATTTATTTTTTAGCATTCTTCGTAGAACAGCTTCCGTAACACCACCAGTTGTACCAAAGATTATTCCTGCTCCAGAGGCTAATCCAAAAGGCATGTCTAATGCTTCTTCTTCGGTATTATCAAAGTTTATTCCTATTTCTTTAATCATTATAGCTAGTTCCTGAGTAGTTAATACAACATCAACTTCCCTTATATTATTATGACTAAATTCTGGTCGTGCTGCTTCTGCTTTTTTTGCAGTACATGGCATAATTGAAATTATAAATGTTTCTTTTCCATCTATTTTATCTTGTTTATTATATGCTTCTCTTGCAACAGTTCCAAACATCTGTTGAGGAGACTTACATGTAGAAATATTTTTAACTAAGTTAGGGTATTTGTTTTCAGCGAATTTAACCCATGCAGGACAGCATGAAGTAAAAAGAGGTAAATTTTCATTTTTAGCAAATCTATCTAAGAATTCGTTACTTTCTTCTATTACTGTTAAATCTGCGCAAAGTGCTGTATCAAATACTTCATCAACTCCAAGTTTTTTCAAAATTGCAACTATTTTACCTAAAGTAACTTCACCAGGGTCCATTCCAAATTCTTCTCCTAATGAAACACGTACAGCTGGGGCAATCTGTGCAATAACTCTTGTGTTTTTGTCATAAATGGCATCCCATACTTTTTGAGTTTCATTTTTAATTGTTATGGCTGCGGTAGGACATACAATTCTACATTGACCACAATTAACACAATTAGTTTCATTAAGATTTTTATTGAATGCGGGTTTTATTTTTACTTCAGTACCTCTATGAGAGAAGCCTAAAGCTCCAACTCCTTGTATTTCTTCGCATACCATTACGCAATCTCCACATTTAATACATTTGTTAGGATTTCTAATTATACTTGGGCTGGAATAGTCAATTTCGTTTTCTTCATTTAACTGATTGAATCTAATTTTATTTATTCCGTATCTTTTAGCAAGTTTTTGTAATTGACACTTTCCTGTTCGTTCGCATACAGTACAATCCCTATCATGGTTTGCTAATAATAGTTCTAATATCATTTTTCTGTATTTTCTGATTCTTGGAGAATTAGTATATATTTCCATACCATCTTTTGGTTTTTCTGAACATGTTGCAATAATATTTCCACTAGATGTTTCTACAGAACACATTCTACAAGCTCCATAAATGCTTAGTTCAGAATGATAGCAAAATGTAGGTAAGTCAATACCTGAATCTCTAATTACACTTAAAATATTTTTTTGATTTTCGAAATCCACTTTTTTTCCGTCTATAATCATAATACCGCTCATTATTTTATACCTCCTTGATTGCCTTAAAAGGACAAACTTCAATACAAGCACCACATTTAATACATTTATTTTTATCTATAACATAAGGATTTTTAATTGTTCCTGATATTGCTTCGACGGGACAGCTTTTAGCACATTTACTGCATCCTTTACACATATTAGGATCTATAGTTATAGTTGATAATCCCTTGCAAATTTTAGCGGGGCATATTTTGTCTTTAACGTGAGCAAGGTACTCATCGTAAAAATATTCTAAAGTACTTAATACTGGATTGGCAGCAGTTTTTCCGAGTCCACATAAAGCAGTATTTTTGACAGTGTCTGCAATTTCTTTAAGTAGTTGTAAATCTTCTAAAGAACCATTTCCAGAAGTTATTTTTTCTAGAATTTCAAGCATTCTTTTGGTACCTTCTCTACATGGGATACATTTACCACAGCTTTCCCTTTGTGTAAAACTCATAAAGAATCTTGCAACTTCAACCATACACGTATCTTCATCCATAACTACCATTCCTCCTGAACCAATCATTGCCCCAACAGATTTGAGGGAGTCGAAGCTAAGAGGTAAATCTAAATGGTTTTTATCAAATGTTAAGCAACCACCTGAAGGTCCTCCAATTTGCACAGCTTTAAATTTTTTATTATTTGGAATTCCACCGCCTATATCAAATATTACTTCTCTTAATGTTGTTCCCATAGGAACTTCAATTAAACCAGTATTAACTACATTACCAGTTAGTGCAAAGACTTTAGTTCCAGAATTGTTTGAAGTACCATATTTTTTGTATTCATCTGAACCGTTTAATATAATGATAGGTACATTTGCAAAAGTTTCAACATTGTTTAAAACTGTTGGACATTCAAATAACCCTTTCTCAACTGTTCTTGGAGGTTTAACACGGGGCATTCCTCTTTCGCCCTCTATAGAGGCAGTAAGAGCACTACCTTCTCCACATACAAAAGCTCCTGCTCCTTGGATTATATGTATATTAAAATTAAATCCTGAATCTAAAATATTATTACCTAAAAGTCCAAGTTCCAAAGCTTGATTAATGGCTATTTTTAATCTATTAACTGCCATTGGATACTCAGCTCTTACATATATATAACCATTGTTAGCCCCAGTTGCATAACCACTTATAATCATACCTTCAATAACCTTATGGGGATCACCTTCCATGATACTTCTATCCATGAAAGCGCCGGGGTCACCTTCGTCGCCATTACATACTACATACTTTACAGGGTTATCTTGAGACAAAACCTGACTCCATTTTTTTCCCGTAAAATAACCACCGCCACCTCGGCCTCTTAAACCTGAATCTGTTATTATGGTGCATATCTCTTTAGATTTCATAGTATTTAAAGCTATGGCAGTAGCTTTATATCCACCTCTGCTAATATATTCTTGAATATTTTCAGCATCAATATGACCACAGTTATGAAGAATTAATCTTGTTTGTCTTTTATAGAAAGGAATTTCTTCTTGAGTTTTATATAACTTTTCATTGTTAAAATACATTAATCTTTCAATTGGCTTACCTTCAATTAAAGTTTTACTTACAATTTCTTCACAATCTTCTAATTTGACATGTAAATATAAATAGTTATATGGTTCTATACGTATAAGAGGACCCGCTTCACAAAACCCATGACAACCACTTTTTTTTACACCAATACCTTCATCTTCCTTAGTCAAATCTATTTCAACTAAAAGCCCTCTCTTTTTAATAAGACTTTTGATTTTCTCATAAATAGCTAAAGAACCTCCAGCAAGGCATCCTGTTCCAGCACAAATTAGAACTTTTTTAGTTTGCTTGTCTAAAGATTCTTTATATTTATTTGCTGTAGATACTAAATCGTTATAATTGCTAATTATCATCTGAATTCCTCCTTCTTAATGTTATTAAGAAGCTCTATAACAGCTTCAGGTGTCATTTTTGGATATACATAATCATTGACTGTTATAACTGGAGCTAGTCCACAAGCACCTAAGCATGAGACTGTTTCCACAGTAAATATCATATCATCAGTTGTGTTTTTTTCATCATTTAAACCTAATTCTTTATAAATAGCATTAAGAATTGGAATAGACTTTCTTACATGACATGCAGTTCCATCACATACTTTTATAATATTTTTGCCCTTTTGATTTAAAGAAAAATTTTCATAAAAGGTAGCTATACCATAGATTTTTGCATGACTAATATCAAGGGTATCAGCAATATAAATCAAAACTTCTTCGGGCAGATAATGATATTCTTTTTGTACGTCCTGTATAATACTAATAAGCTTTTTCTTATCACTATTATGACGGGTAATGATTTCGTTTACCTTTTCCTTAAAAACCTCATTGAACATAAAAATACCTTTCCTTTCATTACAAAATAGGGTGGGACTTGTTAATTTTATAACAATTCAAATATAAAATCAAGAAGAATTTTAATATATTAAAAAAATGTTATTAAATTAAACAAAATGGCATATTTGTTAAAAGAAATATGCCATTTTTAATATATACTTATTTAATTAAATGTTTTAAATAAAAAAGCACATTTAAGTGTTTTTAACTCAAAAAAATCTCTTGCTATGTTCAGGATGAAATAAATGCGTATTTTATTAATTAGAATAATTGTCAAAATATCCTTGTATATAAACTATAGGAGTTCCTTTATCTCCACTTCCAGAAGTTAAATCAGAAAGGGAACCAATTAGGTCTGTGAGTCTTCTAGGTGTAGTACCCTGAGATTCCATACTTCCTTTTAAGTTGTCAGATTTATTTTCAATGTATTTTGATATTGCAATTTTAAGATCTTCACCTTTTAAATTACCAAATTGATTATCAGCAAGATACTTTAATTTTAGTTCATTAGGGGTACCTGCAAGTCCCTTTGTATATCCAGGAGAAACAACTGGATCTGCTAATTCCCATATTTTACCTACTGGATCCTTAAAGGCACCATCACCATATACCATTACTTCTATAGTTTTTCCTGTTTTTTCTTTAAGCATATGTTGAATTTTCAAAACTAATGATTCGCAGTCTCTTGGAAATAATTTTACAGTATCCTCTTTAGCTTTATTAGAACCAAGAAGTCCATAATTTTCATTAAAACCGCTTCCGTTAACCGACGTAGTCAAAATATCATCTAGCCCGTATACTATTTTAGCTCCACCTTCTCTTAATAACCTCTTAGTTCTGTTTCTAGTATGAATATCACAGGTTAAAACAGAATCAGTGTATTTTAGTATACTTGTAGGATTATTTGAAAAAATTACTTCAACTTCTGCACCGCTTTCCTTAATAAGATTAGAGTAATATTCTATATAGTCAACTCCAGTAAATAAGTGACTTGTATTTTTAAAATGCTCTCTGAACTGCTTTTCATTTAAGGTATCTTTCCATGGGTTAATACCTGCCTTATCAAGCATATCTAAATCCACTATAGAATTACCCACTTCATCTGAAGGATAACTAAACATTAATACTATTTTTTTTGCAGCTTTAGCAATACCTTTTAAACATATAGCAAATCTATTTCTACTTAATATTGGGAAAACTAATCCAATTGTATTATATTTATATTTTTGCTTTACATCATATTGAATATCATCAATATGCGCATAGTTACCTTGTGCTCTTGCAACTACAGCTTCTGTTATTGCCACTATATCATTATCCATTAATTCAAAATTACCATATTCTGAAGCCTTTAATACTGTATCAACAGTAATTTGTGCTATGTCATCACCTTTGATGATAATAGGAGCTCTTAATCCCCTTGCGACAGTTCCTAACATTCTTTCCATATAACTCTCCTTAAAAATTACTTTATTATTATAACGTAATATATTATAATACAATAAATACTATAAGTAAAATATAATATTAAATTTTTATAATATAACATTAAGAGAAAAATTAAAAGTAACGATTTTTTATGGGGTGAAAAGATGAATATTCCTAAAATTGGGATGAGAAATATTAAAACTACGATAGCAGTATTTTTTTGTTTATTGCTATTTGAAATAATAAATAGAGAAAATTCATTTTATGCTTGTATTGCTGCAGTTATTTGCATGCAAAATACAGTTGATAATTCAATGCAGAAAAGTATTTCTAGAATAATAGGAACAGCCATTGGCGGTTTTGTTGCAATTATTGTTCTGATATTTTTAGAAACATATATTATCGAGGATGCTTACTTTTTATTTATTCCAATAGGAATTATAGTTTTGATAGAAATTTGTGTCGCAATTAATAAAAAGGATGCTGTTTCAATATGTTGTGTTGTATATTTAAGTATATTAATAACTAAAAGACAAGAAGGCGGTTATTTAATTTATACAATTGACAGAATAATTGATACTTCAATTGGTATTTTTATTGCACTTATTGTAAATAAATATATAAAAAAGCCTAAAAGATTTCAGAAGGATAATGATGAAGAAGAAGAATAATTTATTTAATTTTAAAGATATAGCCTAGTAGACATAAACTTAAGGACAACTTCATAATATTAATAAAAACTATATAGGAGGTTGTCTAGTGGTAGGAGCTGATATAGGAATTATTCTTGCATATACTGCCGGAATAATGTTAATATTCATGTTGTCGTGGATTTTTGTAAAACCTTTAAAATTCATAGGAAAAATAGTATTGAACTCAATACTAGGAGGATTACTTATAATAATATTTAATTTTTTTGGGCAATTTACAGGTGTGTATATTGGTGTAAATGAAATTACTGCATTGACGGTTGGACTATTAGGGGTGCCAGGTTTCATTGCCATATTAATTATTAAACTAATAATTTAGATTCTAAGACAAAATCAACTGTTTTATATTTAGTATTTATGAATTTCTATTGGACATAGAGGTTATGCTGTTATATAATATATTTAATTATTATTGCAGAAGGTGATAAATTGTTATTAGAATATATTGTACTATTTTCAATAGTAATTATGGTTATTTCAATAATGATAATATTGACTGTTGAAACTGTTCATACTACTAAGAGTATAATTAAAAAAAGGCAAAGAAATGTTTCAAAATAGTGTATTTCATTTTATTTAAGAATTTATGAAAAGAAATTTATGGATGAAAAAGTATTAAAAACTTAATTATTAACAGGAGTTGTAAATGGAAAAAAAAAATATAATTTCGGGTATTAAACAATATAGAAGTGAAGTAGAGACAAATTTTCATATGCCCGGTCATAAAGGAAAATATGGTATTTTAGGAGACTTAGGAAATGATCTTAATTTTTATGATATTACAGAAACCCTAGGAACAGATAATTTACATTATCCTAACGGCTTCTTAAAAGATGCTATGAATTTTATTGCAAGAAGTTACGGGGTAAAGAAATCCTACATGGTAGTAAATGGAACATCCTGTGGAATTATTTCATCCATAATGGCTTGTACAAGTCCTGGAGATAAAATACTTGTACAAAGAGATTGTCATAAATCTGTTTACAATGCTTGTATATTAGGGGATTTAAAGCTAGATTATCTATATCCGGAATTCAATAAAAAATATGGATTAAATTTTAGTATTAGCTTAGAAAAATTAGAGCAGATGCTGATTGATGAGCCTGAAATTAAAATGGTTGTATTGACGTATCCCACTTTTTATGGTATTTGTTTTGATGTTAAGAAGGCTGCGGAAATTGTCCACAAGTATGGAAAAATATTGATGATAGATGAAGCTCATGGATCACATCTTCATTTTTGTCAAGATTTGCTTCCACCTTCAGCAGAAAGTTCAGGAGCGGACATTGTTACACAAAGCACGCATAAGACATTACCTTGTTTAACCCAAGGTTCAATTTTGCATATTTGTTCAGACAGAGTAGAACTGAGCAATATCGAGGCGATGTTAAGAATGCTACAAACAACATCTCCTTCATATGTACTTATGTCTTCGATAGAAAATTCAATTCATTGGATGAATGAATATGGAAAAGATAGATTGTTAAGAAATATAGATGTATTTAAAAGAAAAACTTCAGAATTGAGGAACATGGGTATAAATGTATTAGAAGATGATTTTCTTATAAATGAAGGATGTTATGATTTTGATGCAACAAGAGCTGTTATAAGCATGAGTGAACTAGGTATAACTGGTACTGAACTACAGGAAATTTTAAGAGAAAAATATAAAATTCAAATGGAAATGGCAGATTTAATGTATACTGTAGGATATATTACTGCAACTGATGAACCAGAAGATATTGAAAGATTATTTGATGCAGTAAAGGAAATATATTTTGAAGAAAGTAAAAGTAAAGATAAAAAAGAAATTATACAAATAGAAGCATTTCCTGTATTGAAACATGCTGTGAAAATGAGAAAAGCTTTTTATGCAAAAAATGAATTAATAGATATAAATAAATCTATAGGAAGAACTGCTGCAGAATCAATTATTCCATATCCACCAGGAATCCCATTAGTTTGTCCTGGAGAAATAATTGTTCAAGATACTATAGATTATGTAAAAACAATGCTTGAAAATGGTATAAATGTAAATGGTGTAGATAAAAATAATAAATTGAGAGTGGTTATATGAAAGGTTTATTTATTGTATTAGAAGGACCAGATGGTTCAGGAAAAAGTACAATGGCAAAAAAAATTGGAGAATACTTTAAGGAACAAGGAAGAGAAATTGAATTTACTCGAGAACCTGGAGGAACTAATATAAGCGAAAAAATCAGGGAACTTATACTTGATAATAACAATATAGAAATGAATTACAGAACTGAAGCATTATTGTATGCTGCAGCTAGAGCTCAGCTTGTATCACAGAAAATAATACCATGGCTTGAAGCTGGCAAGATAGTAATAAGTGAAAGATATGTATATTCAAGTCTTGTATATCAAGGATTAGGGAGAGGATTAGGCATTGATGAGATAAATAAAATAAATAATTTCGGAACAACTGGACTAAAGCCTGATTTAGTTTTGTTATTTGATATTAATCCAGAAAGAGCATTAAAAAGAAAACTCAGTATTGATGGTGGAGATAGAATGGAAAAGGAGAATATTTCTTTTCACAAGGAAGTATATGCTGGATATAAAACATTAACAAAATCTTATCCTGAAATAAAAACTATCAATGCTGAAAGAACAATTGACGAAATTTTCAATGATATTAAAAAAATTATAAATTTAAAAAAGGAGGAAACTATATGAAGTTAATTACTGCAATTGTACAAAATGATGACGCAAATAAATTAATTACAGCTTTAAGAGAAAATGGGTTCTCTTCAACGAAGATGTCATCAACCGGTGGTTTCCTAAGCTCAGGAAATACAACTATTTTATCAGTAGTTGAAGATGATAAAGTAGATAATGGAATTGAAATTATAAGAAAAATATGCAAAACTAAAAAAAAGATAACAGCTGCTATTCCACCAAGTTCTTTTAGTACTGTTGGTGGATATTTGCCACAAACTATAGAAGTAACAGTAGGAGGTGCTGTAGTGTTTGTAACTACTGTTGATAGGTTTGAAAAAATTTAAGGAGGCATCTAATGCTTTATAAAGATGTAGCTGGACAAGATGAAATCAAAAATTTTTTGGTCAATTCTATTAATAATAATCAAATATCTCATTGTTATATTTTTGAGGGTCCTAAAGGTATGGGCAAATATGATTTATCATTGGTATTTGCCCAGTCTTTACTTTGCAAAGACTTTGAACTTGATCCTTGCAATGTTTGTAGTGATTGCATTAAGGTAAATTCTATGAACCACCCAGATATGCATATAGTTAATAATGGTGAAAACTCTATTAAAAGGGAAGATATAGATGAATTAATCGAATCAATTAATAAAAAACCTTACGAATCAAATAAAAAAGTTTATATTATAAATAATGCTCATGAAATGACTATTCAGGCAGCTAATACTTTTTTAAAAACTTTAGAAGAGCCTCCGGGAGATTCAATAATAATATTATTGACTAATAATATTAATTTGCTTCTACCTACAATAATATCAAGATGTCAAATAATTAAATTTAAAAATGTAAATACTGGTATAATTATAAAATATTTAAAAGAAAAATATAATGAAGATGAAGAAAAAATTATTTTAGCGGCTAATTATTCAAATGGTATTTTAAACAAAGCTGTTAATATTATAAATGGAAAAGATAATATATTAGAAAAGCGTATGGAAGTAATAGATATTTTTAATAAAATTATTAAATCGGATTCAGAAATAATATTTGAAGTTGAAAATTACTTTGAAGTTCAAAAAGATAATATAGATGTAGTTATAGAAATATTTATGGTATGGATAAGAGATATAATATATGTTAATCACAATATAGAATCATTAGTAATAAACAAGGATTTAGTAGAACTTGCAAATTTACATGGGACAGGTATAAAAGTTGACTCAGAGTTAATACAATATCTACAATCTGCAAGAAACAATATAAAAAGTAACGTAAACTATAAATTAATTATAGATAATATGTTACTCAAAATTCAGGAGGTCTTTAAAATATGATTAAGGTAGTCGGCATTCGATTCAAAAAGGCTGGGAAAATATACTATTTTGATCCTGATAAGAAATGGATAAAAGAGGGAGACTTTGTTATTGTTGAAACTGTTAGAGGAATAGAATATGGTCAAGTAGTTGTAGGACCTAAAATGGTAAAAGAAGAAAATATAGTACAACCTTTAAAAAAAGTTTTAAGAATAGCTACAGTAGAAGACATAAAAATAAATCAGGAAAATAAAGATAAAGAAAAACAAGCTTTCGACATTTGTTTACAAAAAATAGAAGAACATAAATTAGATATGAAGCTTGTTGATATAGAATATACTTTTGATAATAATAAAGTTATATTTTATTTTACAGCAGATGGTAGAATAGATTTCAGAGAACTAGTAAAGGATCTAGCTGCTATTTTTAGAACTAGAATAGAATTAAGGCAAATTGGAGTTCGAGATGAAGCTAAAATGATTGGTGGATTAGGACCATGTGGCAGACCAATGTGTTGTTCATCATTTTTAGGAGAATTTTACCCTGTTTCTATAAAAATGGCAAAAGAACAAAAACTATCATTAAATCCAGCCAAAATATCGGGAATATGTTCTAGACTTATGTGTTGTTTGAATTATGAACATCATGTTTATGATGAAAATATAAAATATTTACCTGATGTTGGAGATAGAGTAACTATTAATGACACTAATAAATCAGGAGTAGTTATTGATATAAATCCTTTATTTAAAACTGCAAAAATTAAAATAAGGAAAGAAGATGGAACTAACGAAATAGAAGAATTTAACGGATGTGATATTAAAGTAGTTGAAGAAGGATCTATAAAACATAAACATGATGATATTAATATTGATGAATTAAAAGATTTAGAAGACTAAGTAAATGAAAACCTCCTAAGGATAAATCATACTATCCTTTAGGAGGTTTTTTAGTTTATAATAATTAAATTAATAGTTCTAATTATGACAAATTTGTTTTTGTTTGTTGATATTTATATTCATAGTGTAATCTTTCATTATTATGAATTTGATTGTTATAGTCTTGTAGAATAGCGTTAGATTCTTTAAATAAACAGAAGATAGCTATTAAGTTTGGAATTACCATTATTCCGTTGAACATATCTGCTAAACTCCAAACAAAGTCTACTTTTTGGTAGGAACCTAGAATGATAAAAATCAAAACAACTATTTGGTATATGTGAATTGCATTTTTACCTTTAAATAAAAAACGAATATTGTTTTCTCCAAAATAATACCATCCTACTACAGTTGTAAAAGCAAAGAATGTTAAACAAATTGCTAAGAACATACCTCCTATTGGACCAAAAGCTATATTGAAAGCTTCTTGAGTCATTCCGACACCTATCGCACCTGAATTATGAGCTCCAGTAGCTAAGATTACAACAGCTGTTGAAGTACATACTAATATTGTATCAATAAATACTGCAATCATTGAAGAAAGTCCTTGTTCAGCAGGATGAGATACATCTGCAACTGCGTGTGAGTTTGGAGTAGAACCCATACCTGCTTCGTTTGAAAAGAGACCTCTAGCAATTCCAAATCTTATGGCTTGTTGTACACCAATTCCAGCTGCACCACCTAATACAGATTTTGCAGAAAATGCAGCTATAATGATTCCTTTTATTGTTGGTATTAGATCTGCTCTAAATATAACCATAATAACTATTGCACCTAAAATATAAATTGCAGCCATTATAGGAACTACCATTTCCGCAAAAGAAGCAATCCTTTTCATTCCCCCAATAAAGATTAAGCCAGCAAAAACAGCTAAGATAATACCAATAGCCAATTGTGGAATATTAAATGATCTGCTTACTGCATCAGCTATGGAGTTAGATTGTACCATATTTCCAATGAAGCCTAATGCGATAATAAGTGCAATGGCAAAAAATGATGCTAAACCTTTAGAACCCAATCCATTTTTGATGTAATATGCTGGACCACCAACTAGTTGTCCATCTTTTGTCGTTTCACGGTATTTTTGAGCCATGGTAGCTTCAACGAATATTGTTGACATTCCAAAAAATGCAGATATCCACATCCAGAATACGGCTCCAGGTCCTCCTAATGAGATTGCTGTTGCTACACCAGCTATGTTTCCAGTACCAATTTGTGCAGCAATTGACGTTGCTAAGGCTTGAAAAGAAGACATTGTTCCTTCTTTATTGGTTTCCTTTTTAAAGATACCTCCAAAAACCTTTTTTGCTGCCGCTCCGAAACATTTAATTTGTGGAAATCCTAGTTTTATAGAGGTATATATACCTATTCCCACTAGGCCGACTACTAATACATAGTCCCATAAAATACTATTAACTGTACTTACAAAATTTTCTAATACTGTCAATTCGAATATCTCCTTTCTTGTGATTGATAATATTATAACAATGTACTATATGCTTGTCAATGTAAAAGAACAATTAAAAATATAAACTGTTTTTATTAAGAGGAAAACGATATACGTTTATTTTTAGTAAGAAACTTAACTTTTTAACGACAATAATAATTTTAGGAAAATAGAATTTTTAATATTTTATATTTTAATATTTAAAATTTTAGCATCACAATGGTTAATAAATTATCAATCAAGCATTTATAGAAAATTTTAATAAGAATGAAAAAAAAGGAAATAATTAAAATAATATGGACAAAATATTAAAATAAATAAAATATTTAACAATTTATTATAAAAAGTACTTTTAAATATATAAAATTAATGTTAAAATGTTTATGATGATATTGGGGGAGGTGAAATTTAATGGCTTACAAAATTACAGATGCTTGTATTAGTTGCGGAGCATGTGAACCTGAATGTCCAGTAGGTGCTATTACTGCTGGAGATGATAAATATGTAATAGATGCTGCAACTTGCATAGATTGTGGAGCATGCGCTAGCGTATGTCCAGTTGAGGCACCTCAACAGGATTAATAATACTTATCAAAGAAAGCCTTTTAATAGGGCTTTTTTTGATAAGTATTATTAAAGGAGAAAACTGATTAAATGAATGATTTAATAAAAGGGAGATTAAGGTGGCTTATGATATTAAAATAATAAAAGAAAAGGATTTTATAACATCAGAGTGGTCAGGTGGAAAAACTACACAAATGTATATATATCCTGAGGAATCTTCTTATAAAGAATTAAATTTTAAATGGAGAATAAGTTCGGCAACAGTAGATTTAAAAGAATCTGATTTTACAGAATTAGCAGGTGTTTATAGATTTATTACTTCTTTAGATAATAATTTGAAATTGACACATGACTATAAAAAATACATTGAATTAAAACCCTTTGATATTTATGAATTCTGTGGAGACATTAGGACACATAGTTTCGGACAAGTAAAAGACTTTAATCTGATGCTATCAAACGAAGCAAAAGGAAAATTGAGAAACCTAAATAATAAAATTGAGCATATTTTAGAATTTGCAAATGAAGGAAAAACAAAAAAATTTGAAATATTTTATTCTTATTACAAACCATTAGTTTTTTTGATTAATGATGAAGAAATACTTTTAAATAAAAATGAACTTTTAATCATTAAATTAAGCTCTAATACAAAAATTAACGTTAAAATATTAACACAAAAAACAGTAAATATATTACATGCCTCTTTAATGGAATAATGGGGCATGTATTTGTTTACATTGGATATAAATAAAATAATTGATAATAGGATTGCAGTATATTAAATCAATATGATATAATGTGATGACTGTTAAGAGAGATAACATATGAATTTTGGCAAGTATATTATATAGTATAAAATAAAGGAATAAAATATGAAAAATATTATAGTAAAGGTATTAAAAAACAGTATTGCTGATGAATTCGAACTAGAACCTGGAGACGAGTTGTTGTCTGTAAATAACTGTAAAATTTCTGATTATATAGATTATAAATTTCAAATATCAGATGATGAAATTACAATAGAAATAAAAAGGCAAAACGGAGAAATTTGGGAACTTGAAATTGAAAAAGACTATGATGAAGATATAGGAATTGTTTTTGAAAATCCACTTATGGATAATATTAAAGTATGTTCTAATAACTGTATTTTTTGTTTTATTGATCAAATGCCTAGAGGTATGCGAAAGTCTTTGTATTTAAAGGATGATGATACTAGATTGTCATTTTTATATGGAAATTTTATAACTCTCACTAATTTATCAGATGATGAAATAAATAGAATAGTAAAATATAGGATTAGTCCAATTAAGGTTTCTGTTCATACAACTGATTCAAGTTTAAGAAAATATATGATGGGTAACAATAAAGATATAGACATTTTGAAATATTTAAAAAAATTAATTGACGCAGGTATAACTGTTGACTGTCAAATAGTCTTAGTTAAAGGTGTTAATGATGGTCTTCAATTAGAAAAGACTATAAAAGATTTATCATCACTTCATCCAGGACTTAGAAGTGTTGCTGTAGTTCCAGTAGGTTTGACAAAATATCGAGAAAAATTGACTAAATTAACACCGTTTGATTATGATAGTGCATTAAGTGTTGTAAATCAAGTGTCTACATTACAAGAAGAATTATATAAAAAAATAAATACAAGATTCATATTTATTGCTGATGAATTTTATTTGTTAAGTAAAATGGATTTTCCTTCTTATGAAAAGTATGAAGAATTTGACCAGCTTGAAAATGGAATAGGTATGTGCAGGCTTTTTCAATGGGAAATAGAAAAATATTTGGATAATTTAAGTGATAATTCTAAGCCTATACTAGATGAAGTAACTATAGTGACAGGAGTTTCTGCATATAATTTCTTAAATTCATTAGTTGAAACTATAATGAGTAAAATAAATATAAAAATAAAAGTAGAAAAAATTGTTAATAATTTCTTTGGGGAGAAAATAACTGTATCTGGATTAATAACAGGAAATGATATAATAGAACAGCTTAGAAACAAAGACTGTAAGAATATAATTATACCTCAAAATATGATTAATGATAATAATGTTATGTTAGATGATTTAACTATAGATGAATTAAAAAATAAACTTAATACAGAAGTGATTATTTGTGAAGTAAATGGAGAAGCTTTGCTTAATTTAATTGTAGAATAAAAATACGGAGGATCAAAAATGGCAAGACCAGTTGTAACTATAGTAGGTAGGCCTAATGTAGGTAAATCTACACTTTTTAATAGAATTGCCGGTAAAAGAATATCAATTACTGAAGATACACCAGGCGTTACTCGTGATAGAATTTATGCAGAATGTGAATGGTTGGATAACTACTTTACATTGATTGATACAGGAGGAATTGAACCAAATACAACAGACACTATATTTGCACAAATGAGATTACAGGCAGAAATAGCAATTGATATGGCTGACGTTGTATTGTTTATGGTTGATGGTAAAGAAGGAATAACTGCTTCTGATATGGAAGTTTCACAAATGCTTAGAAAAGCTAAAAAGGAAATAGTCCTTGTAGTTAATAAAATGGATAAATATGTAAACAACAACAATATTTTTGAATTTTATAATTTAGGACTTGGTGAACCTATACCGGTTTCTTCTTCAGAAGCTTTAGGATTAGGAGATCTTTTAGATATTATTATATCAAAATTTGATGAAAGTCTAGATACTGCAGAAGAAGATGATAGTATAAAGATTGCTGTTATTGGTAAACCGAATGCAGGTAAATCATCTATAATTAATCGCATAATTGGTGAAGACAGAGTTATTGTTAGTGATATTCCTGGTACTACACGGGATGCTATAGATACAAAGTTTGAAATTAATGAACAAAAATACACATTAATAGATACAGCAGGTATTAGGAAAAAGAGCAGAGTTAGTTTAGCGGTAGAAAAATATAGCGTTTTAAGAGCTTTTACTGCTGTAGAAAGGGCTGATATTTGCATACTTGTTATTGATGCAGATAAAGGTGTTACTGATCAAGATATTAGAATTGCAGGTTACTCTCATGATAACAATAAAGGCATGATAATAATTGTTAATAAGTGGGATTTAATAGAAAAGGAACCAAAAACTTTTAGTGAGTTTCATGATAATATAAGAAACAGTTTTGCTTATGCTAGTTATGCACCTATTTTAACGGTATCTGCTCTTACAGGACAAAGGGTAAATAAAATATTAGATACTGTGAATGAAGTATATAGTTTTAGGAACTTAAGAGTTTCTACAGGTGTTTTAAATGACATTTTAACGGAAGCAGTATTGATGAATCAACCTCGTACAGTAAAAGGAAAAAGATTAAAAATATTTTATGGAACGCAAGTGGCTGTTAATCCACCTAAATTTTTAATATTTGTAAACGATAGTAATATTGTCCATTTTTCTTATGAAAGATATTTAGAAAATAAAATTCGTGAAGCATTTGAATATAAAGGTACACCTATTATAATAGAATTTAGAAACAGAAGTGAAAAATAGTTAATACAGAATTTATTGAGGGGAGACATATGAATTATTTTATTATTGCAATTATATCTTATTTTTTAGGTAATTTATCTTTTGCCTATATACTAGGAAAGTTATTAGTTAGAAAAGACGTACGTGAATATGGTAGTGGTAATTCTGGAGCAACAAATGCAATTAGGACATTTGGTAAAAAGATAGGTGTAATGGTGTTTATTGGAGACGTATTAAAAGGAGTTATAGCAGTTTATATTGGAAATGGTATTGGTGGTGAAATAGGTTGTTATTTAGCAGGAATTTGTGTGATTATTGGACATAATTGGCCGGTACTTTTAAAATTCAAAGGAGGTAAAGGCGTTGCTACTACAATAGGAGTTGTGTTAATAATTAATCCCTTTGTTACTTTTATATGCTTTGTAATCGGTATATTAATAGCTATATTTACAAGAATAGTATCTATTGGTTCAATAATAGGTATGTCTTTAGCGCCTATTGTTATATTACTTTTCGTTAGACCATTTAATGTTCAGCTATTTATATTTGGATTAATTATTGCTTCAATGTCAATTTATAGGCATAAGGAAAATATTAAAAGATTATTACAAGGTAAAGAAAATAAATTATAGGAGATTCTTTATGAAAGCTAAAATTACTTTGCTTGGTGGAGGTAGTTGGGGAACTGCATTGTCAAAACTTCTTTCTGAGAATAAAAATGATGTTACTGTTTGGTTAAGAGACGAAAAAAAATGCATAGAATTAGGTAAGGAAAGAATAAATAAAAAGTATTTACCTAATGTTAAAATACCGTCAGATGTGGTTTTTACTTCAAATATAAATGAAGCAGTAAAGGGTGCAGAAATCATTTTAGTTGTAATACCTACTCAAATGATAAGAGGGGTTTTAAAGAAAATCCGCACTGAAAACAAATCAAATAAAATAATCATTAACGCATCTAAAGGTATTGAAATTGGAACTATGAATTTAGTTTCAGATATAGTTAGAGAAGAAACAATTAATTGTACTTTTGCAGCTCTTACAGGTCCTTCTCATGCTGAAGAGGTAGGGTTATCAATGCCTACTGCTATTACAGTAGCATGTGAAGATAAAAATGTTGCAGAAAAGATCCAAGATGTTTTTATGTCAACATATTTCAGAGTTTATACAAATGATGATGTAATTGGAGCAGAACTTGGTGGGGCGCTTAAAAATATTATTGCTTTAGGAGCAGGCATTTCAGATGGTATAGGATATGGTGATAATGCAAAAGCAGCGTTGATAAACAGGGGAATCGTTGAAATAGCTAGACTTGGAGTTGCAATGGGTGCTGATGTTAAAACATTTTTTGGTTTGTCAGGTATTGGAGATTTAATAGTAACTTGTACTAGTAAGCATTCTCGAAACTGGAATGCAGGAAATTTAATTGGTCAAGGATATTCAAAGGATGAAGCTATTAAAAAAGTTGGTATGGTTGTAGAAGGAATATCAACTACATATGCAGCATTTGAACTTGCTAAAAAGTTAAAAGTTGAAATGCCTATTGTAGATGCAATGTATCATATATTAGAAAATAGTGCAGAAGTAAAGGAAACAGTAAATAAATTAATGCTAAGAGATAAAAAAGAAGAAAAACTATAATATTACAAATGAATAAATCATATTATAAAGCCTTTTATCATATATTTGATAGAAGGCTTTATATTCTATAAGTTGCTGTAGATAGATTGTTTTATAATATATTTTTTTATATATTTAGTAATAATGATAGAATTAAAGGCATATAAATTAATTGTATACGAAAGTGCATATTTTTAGGGGGAGGGATTAATATTACTAATTTAGATATATATGAAGATATAGCTAGAAGAACAAAGGGCGAAATATATTTAGGAATTGTTGGTCCAGTTAGAACAGGTAAGTCAACATTTATTAGAAAATTTTCTGAAAATGTAATGCTTCCAAATATTGAGGATGAGTACATAAGGGAAAGAGCTAAAGATGAAATGCCTCAAAGCGGTACAGGCAAAACTGTTACGACTACGGAACCTAAATTTGTTCCTGGTGAGGCAGTAAAAGTAACATTTAAAGATAATATAAATGCAAATTTAAGACTTATTGATTGTGTAGGTTATATGATACCAGGTGCAATTGGAAATATGGAGGGTGAAATTCCTAGACTTGTAAGCACTCCTTGGAATGAGGCTCCTATACCATTTGCTGAAGCAGCAGAAATTGGAACAAGAAAAGTTATAAAAGAACATTCAACAATAGGAGTATTAGTTACGACAGATGGAAGTATAACGGACTTAAATAGAGACAACTATATTACAGCTGAAGAAAGAGTGGTAAAAGAGCTTAAAGAAATAAACAAACCATTTGTAATTATTTTAAATACTACACAGCCGCAAAACGAAAATACCGTTGCATTGGCTTCACAATTAAATGAAAAATATGAAGCTCCCGTACAAATTGTGGACTGCTTAAATTTAAAAACTGAAGATATAGAAAATGTACTTGAAGATGTGCTTTATGAATTTCCAATAAAAGAAATTAATGTCGATTTGCCTAAGTGGTTTGATGGGTTGACTTATGACTATACATTAAAACATGACTTAATTCAAGTTTTAAAAGAAGATTTTGATAGTTGCTATAAGATTAGCGATTTTGATGCTACGAAAATCTTTTCTGATGATAATGATTATGTGGAAGATTTCTATGTAAAAGATATAGAGTTAGGCAAAGGTAGTATCAATATGAGAATTGATATAGATGATTCTTATTATTATAAAGTTATAAGTGAATTATCTGGTGAGGAAATTACTGGAGAGCATCAAATATTGAAACTTATTGGTGATTTAGCAAGCGCAAAAGATGAATATAGAAGAGTAGAAGATGCTATTAATGATGCAAGAAATAAAGGATACGGTTATGTAACACCTGGTATTTCTGACATGATAATTGATAAACCAGAAGTGTTTAAAGAAGGTAGCAGATATGGTATTAAAATTAAAGCACAGGCACCGTCTCTGCATATCTTTAATGCAAGTTTAAATACAGAAGTATCACCTGTTATAGGAAGTAAGATTCAAAGTGAAGATTTAATGAATCATCTTATAGAGCAAAGTAAAGATAATCCTCAATGTATTTGGGATGCTGAAATATTTGGCAAAACTTTATATAGCTTAGTTGAGGAACAGCTTGAATCTAAATTAACTGCTATGCCAGAAAATGCAAGAAAAAAACTTAAAAAGACTATTGAAAAAATTGTAAATGACGGTTCAGGAAGTATAATATTCTTAATAATTTAAGGGAAAAATTGGGATGTCATAATGACACCCTTTTTTTTTTGTATTTTTTCGAATACTATAAATAGTAATTTGTCATATTTTTATATTATTTTATATAAAAATGGTGTAATATTATTAGAAATTAAGTATATATTCCTTGCAATACAAATTAAATCCATGTTATAATATTATAACCTAACATTCTAAGAAGGCTACTTTAACATAATATTATATCAATGAATTGTGGAGGCAAAGAAAGAATGTCAAGAAGAAACTTTGGTATAAAAAATTTTTTCTTTTCTTTTGTCACAGTGTGCATTGTTTTATATATTTTTCAAAACAGCAATGGTTCTGCAGAAACTATAGTTGCAGAGATAGGCACCTTAGAAGATATAATTAAAGCTAATGGAATTGTTGTTAAAGATGAAGAGGTTTACAGCGCAAACTTAGATGGTAATGTAACATATTATCATGAAGACGGAGATAAGATAAAAGAAGGCGATTTGGTAGCAGAATTAAACTCTGATTTAAATGCAACTCAAATAAATAGTCAAATTACTGAATTGCAAAATGTAATAGATTTAAAAAATAATAAAGGTCTTATGCCTCAAGGTCAAAAATTGTCTAGTGAAGATATAACAACTTATCAATTAGAGATACAATCAAGTATTTTAAATGATGATATAGAAAATATGTATAAGATTTTTGGACAAGTAAATAATAATGGGGTAATGGTTTTTTCAGACAATAAGTATGAGGATTATGATGTTGAACAACTTGAATCTATGAAGGATAATTTAAGTAAAAGTATTGAAACTAATAAAATACCATATTATTCGGCACAACCTGGTATTATTACATATAAAATTGATGGGTTAGAAGATGTTTATAGATATGAAAATGTATTAGACATGACACCTAGTACGACAATTAAAAAAGACTATACATTAACAGATAGTAGCCAGAAACAAGAAATTTTCAAAGGAGACAATCTATATAAAATAATTCGTAATTTTAACTATTACATAACTATAACTGTAGATAACGAATATGCTAAATTATTTAATGAAAATAAGTATATTAAAACGAGAATTTTATATGATGGTACTCAACACGAAGTATGGGGTTATATTGAAAAAATTAATTATGGTAGTGAAGAATCGGTATTAATATTATACTTTGATGATTATTTTTATAAAATTTATGATAAAAGATATATAGATATAGAACTTATTACAGATATTCATGAGGGTATAAAAATAAAAACAAAAGCTATAACTCAAAAGGACGGCATAACAGGTGTTTATATTGAGGATGCAAGTAATATAATTAAATTTTTCCCTGTTGAAATATTAGGTCAGGATGATACGTATACTGTGGTTTCAATAGGAAGTTATGTAAGTGAAAAAGAAAGAAGAACAATTAATATAGATGATAATACATATTACACTATAAAGATTTTTGATAAAGTAATAATTGAACCAGAAAATGTATATGAGGGACAAATTGCAAAATAGGAGGCTTGAGGTGAGTATTAAAGAAAATATTAGCGATATATTTCAAAGAGTAGCTAAAGCAGCAGAAAAATCTGGTAGAAAAGCTGATGATATAAAAGTTATTGCAGTATCTAAAACGGTCAATGCTGATAAAGCGAAGGAAGCAATAGAAGGGGGAATTTCAAATCTCGGAGAAAACAGAGTCCAAGAATTAGTAAGTAAATATGAAACACTGTCTGATTATAACTTAAATTGGCATATGATTGGACATTTACAAAAAAATAAGGTGAAATACATAATAGATAAGGTTGAGCTTATTCATTCTGTTGAAAGTAAAGATTTAGCCAACGAAATTAATAAGAGAGCCAAACAACATAATTTAACAGCTAAGGTTTTAATTGAACTTAACATTGGCGAAGAAGAGAGCAAATTCGGAATAAATTCTGAAAATGTTCGTTCCTTTGTTAAAGAATTAGAACAATATGACAACATAGAAATTTTAGGGCTTATGACAGTTGCACCTTATTGTGAAAATCCTGAAGAAATTAGATGGGTTTTTAAAAAAATGAAAGAAATTTATGATGATATTTCTAAAATGAAAATTAAAAATACTAACATGAAATATTTATCAATGGGTATGACAAATGATTTTGAAATTGCTATCGAAGAAGGCTCGAATATAGTTAGAATTGGAACAGCTATATTTGGAGCAAGAAATTATAAGGAGGAAAACTAAAATGGGAGTAATGGATAAGGTTAAGGATTTTATTGGTATTACTGAGTATGATGATGAAGAATATGATGAGGAGGATGCTGTTGATGCGAGATATGAAAACAGCAAACCAGAAAGATTGGAAGCCTATTCAAAGAAAAATAATGTAATAAAGGTTCATTCTAACACTGATATGAAAGTCTTTATATGTGAGCCAGAAAAGTACGAAGACTGTACTAAAGCAGTTGATGAACTGAAAAATCGTAAGGTTGTAGTTCTTAATATTGAGGAAATGGAACTAGAAGATCAAAAACAAGTATTCGAATTTATTAAGGGAGCTGTATATGCATTAGAAGCAAGTATACAAAAGGTATCTAATGGAATATTTGTTATCGCACCTTGTAATGTGCAAATTGATGGCCGTTTAAGTGATAGATTTGAAAGGAATTTTTATTACAGCAAGTAAGGAGCATATATGTATTTAATAAGATTATCTCTCAGTATATTATTTAGAATTATTGATTCTTTAATATTGGTGAGAGTACTATTATCATTTTTCCCAACCCTACAATCTTCAAGAATAGCCTACTTTATTTATCAGATGACTGAGCCAATATTGGCACCTTGCAGGGCAATTTTAGATAAACTAGGATTAGGCATGGGAATGTTTGACTTTTCTCCTATATTGGCTTTTGTTCTTTTGAATATATTACAATCAATAATATAGCTGTGGAGAAAACATGAAAAATATTGAAAAATATTATGATTATATAAAAGATGAAGAAACGAAAGTTACAGTAAAAAAAATAGCTGATAAAGCAGCTTATGTAGAAAAAAACTATGTCTCTGCCACAACGGAATTTATCAATCCTTATGTGGCAGAATTAAGTTTACCTATTATTAAATATTATGA
This sequence comes from Sedimentibacter sp. MB31-C6, assembly GCF_035934735.1. Classification (NCBI taxonomy): domain Bacteria; kingdom Bacillati; phylum Bacillota; class Tissierellia; genus Sedimentibacter; species Sedimentibacter sp. MB31-C6. The sequence continues at coordinate 157,045 of NZ_CP142396.1, read as the reverse complement.
TATTAATTTTGAACTTTTCCCCTCATTTGAAGATGGTGAGAGGAAAGTTTTCATTTTCGCACCTAGTTATTTCGAAAACATTGATGAAAGTGAATTTATTACAGGATTAAGAATAAAGAATAAGTCTAAATTTAGGGATTTAAGTCATAAAGATTATTTAGGAACAATAATGTCATTAGGTATAGATAGAAGCAAGACTGGTGATATCTTTGTATATGAAGACTATGCTGATATTGTTATTCATAGAGATATATTAGATTATATAATTTTCAATTTAGACAAAATTGGTCATAATAAAATTGAAACGGAAAGTATAGACATAAATGATATTAATTTTAAAGAACAGGAACATATATTATTGACAATTAATATTTCTTCCATGAGACTTGATAATTTAGTAAAAAACTTAATTAATAAATCCAGAGAGTTAGCATGTAATATTATTAAATCAGGTCATGTTAAAATTAATTGGCAAGTAGAGGATAGAATTTCTAAAAATATAAAAGAATGTGACATTATTTCAATAAGCAAATATGGTAGATTTAAAGTTCATAGATACTTAGGTGTTACAAAAAGTGGTAAGCATAAAATTGAAATAAAACATTATGTTTAGTTAATTATATATATAATTTTGAACATTTATGAAACGATAGCTGATAAGTGGTTGTTAATTGCAAAAGAGAGGAAATAATTATGAATATATTTTTTGGTGTTGTTTTTATATTTTCTATTTTCATTGATCAAATTACTAAGTTGTGGGCGGTCAATGTGTTAAAGGATGGTAGTTCTATAAAAATAATAGGAGATTTTTTAATGTTGTCTTATGTAGAAAATCGGGGGGCAGCTTTTGGAATACTACAAAATCAACTTTGGTTTTTTGTTATTGCAACAATAGTTATGATGTCAATATTGCTATATATTTTTATTAAGTTTAAAAATATTACGATGTTGTCTAGACTATCAATAACATTAATTGGAGGAGGAGCAATTGGTAATTTTGTTGATAGAATAAAATTGGGATATGTTGTTGATTTTATTGATGTGAGATTTGGTAATATATATAATTTTCCAGTGTTTAATTTTGCAGATAGTTTTGTAGTTGTTGGTTCATTCCTAATGGTAATATTAATACTTTTTAATAAATTTGAAAAGAGTGGATTGAATGAATGAAATAATATTGATTTCAGATACTGTTGGTGAAAGAATAGATTCTTATTTATCAAGTAAATTACAAGATATGTCTAGGAATTCTATTCAGAAAATTATTGAGGATGGAAATGTTACGGTTAATGAAAAAAATATAAAATCAAATTATAAAATAAAAAAAAATGAAATTATAAAAATGATTATACCTGAACCAGAAATTCTTGATGTAAAGGCTGAAAATATAGATTTAGATATAATTTATGAAGATGAAGATTTAGTTGTAGTTAATAAAACTCAAGGCATGGTAGTTCATCCAGCTCCAGGTCATTATACAGGTACTTTAGTGAATGGATTAATGTTTCATTTAAAGAATTTATCATCAATTAATGGAGTTATGAGACCAGGAATTGTTCATCGACTAGATAAAAATACCTCAGGACTTATGTTGGTTGCAAAAAATGACAAATCGCATAATTATTTAGCTAATTGCTTAAAGGAACATTCTATTTATAGGATTTATTATGCTTTGGTTGAAGGAAATATAAAAGAAGATAATGGAATTATAAATGCTCCATTAGGAAGAAATGAGAAAGATAGAAAAAAACGTACAGTTACAAAGAAAAACAGTAAAGAAGCAATAACTAACTTTTGGGTTTTAAAACGCTACGGAAAGTATACATTAGTTAAGTTAAAACTTGAAACTGGCAGAACACATCAAATTAGAGTGCATATGAAATATATAGGTCATCCCGTAGTTGGCGATGATGTATATGGATGCAAAACGAATAAATTTAAATTAAAAGGTCAGTTGCTTCATTCTAAAATCCTTGGATTCAATCATCCAACAACGAAAAAATATATGGAATTTGATTCGGAATTACCAGATTACTTTAAAAAAGTATTAAGAATAATAGAGAAGCAATAACTTATAGAAAGGAAGGTAATAATGAAAACTAAAGCATTAATCATGGATGCAAAGGCAATTAATAGAGCCACTGTGAGAATTGCTCATGAAATTATAGAAAAAAATAAGGGTACTGAAAATATTATACTTATTGGTATTAAAACAAGGGGATTGCCATTATCATTAAAACTAGCAAAAAGAATTGAAGAAATTGAAGGATCTAAGATACCAGTGTTTCCGTTAGACATAACTTATTATAGAGATGATTATGAAAAGGATGATAGAGCGCCTGTTGCAGTTAAAAGTATAGATTTTGATATAGAAGATAAAACAGTTATATTAGTTGATGATGTTTTGTATACTGGAAGAACGGTTAGAGCTGCATTAGACGCTATTGTAGATCAAGGTAGGCCTAAAAATGTCGAATTAGCTGTATTAATAGATAGAGGTCATAGAGAATTACCTATTAGAGCTGATTTCATAGGCAAAAACGTTCCTACTTCAAAAAATGAAAGAATAAGTGTTCAACTTGAAGAAATAGATGGTATCAGCCAGGTAGTAATTATGGAATAGTTAAAGAGCCTTAAAATTAAGGCTCTTTAATAGTGCTTACTTTAATTTAACAGATGATATATCAGGATTAACTAACATAGAAAAATTTGTATCATATATTACAAATCCTGGTTTTGAATTAGAAGGTTTTTTTACATTTATTTTTTTAGTATAGTCAACTTCAACACTACTTGAATTTTTGCCTTTACTGTAAAATGCTGCAACTTTTGCTGCTTCTACATATTCCTCATCTGTCAATTCCTCATTATTAGTTTTCAAAATTACATGAGAACCAGGTATGTTTTTAGCATGGAACCAAAAATCATCTTTTTTACCTAATTTGAATGTTAAAAAATCATTTTGTAAGTTATTTTTTCCAACCATTATTTCATGACCTTCAGATGACATATAAGTCAATATATTCGGCTTTTGCTCCTTGGTTTTTTTATATTTACTCTTTTTTTTCATAAAACCTTCACTTATTAGTTCTTTGTAAATATCATTTAAGTCTTCTATTGTTTCACATTCTTCAATAGAGAATAGAACATTTTCCAAATACCGTATTTCATTTAGTGATGAATCTATTAGCTTTAGAAGTTCTTCTTCTGCTTTTTTAAGTTTATTATATCTTTTAAAAAATTTTTGACTGTTTTGTGTTAAATTAAGTCTAGGATTTAGTGGAATATAAATATGCTTTTGTTCAGAATCATAGTAATTTATAACCTTGAGTTTGTTATTTTCAGGTACAATATGTAAATTAGCTAAAATTAATTCACCATATATTTTATATTTTTCTCTGTTTTCGGCATTTAATAGTTCATTTCTTTGCTTTTCAACCTTTTTTTTATCTCGGTCAATTTTTGTATTCAAACTTTTTACTAAACTTGATACTCTTTGTTTTATTTTATTTTTATTATCTTGTTCATAATAATAAGTATCTAATAAGTCACCGGGATTTTCAAAAGTCTTTTTATCATAGGTGTTAAGACATTCTAAATCAAAGCAATAGAATCCAAAATTGTTAAAATTCTCATCTGAATATATATGAAATGAAAAATCTCTTTCTTTAATTTTATTCATTATCATAAAAAATGAATGCCAAAGTAGTTCGATTTCTTCATCTTTTAATTCTCCTAAATATGTACTTTCATTTAATTTTGAAAGAAAACATATTTCTCTACTGATAAAGGGACTTATTCCAGTGAAGGTTTTATAGATAAAATCATATATATAAACTCCTGCATTAGCGTTTTTTATTGCGTTTATGAAATCCTCTTTTATTATTTTTGTAGGATTTAATTTAATAGTTAATGGAGGTGTAATATAAGTTAACCCAGGATATATTTGTCTTATACTACTAACATTTTCTGCAACTCTCTTAATAGAATCAATTATTATTTTAGACTCTGTATTCAAGAAAATTATGTTACTGTGTTTGCCCATAATTTCAATAATAATGGATTTATTTATTGTAGTTTGTAGTTCGTCTTTACATTCAAAAGTTATTTCTAAAATCCTATCAAAATTAATTTGTTTTATATCGATTATATGAGCTCCTGTAAGATGTTTTCGTAGAAGCATACAAAACATTGGTGGTTGATCAGGATTTTTTCTTGTAACATTTGTTAAGTGAATACGTGGATTGCTACTTGCACATGTTAATAAAAGTTTAAAATTTCCACCTCCATTTCTTATAGATATAACTATTTCATTTTTATCGGGTTGATAAATTTTATCTACACGCCCACCGATTAAGTTGTTATATAAATTATTTTTTATACTATTTAAAAAAATACCGTCTAATGACATATTGCCTCCTTTATAACAAGCAATAAGATAGACTTTTGCTTGTATCTTGCTTAGCTATTGTTATTATAGTATTGTACAACAAAATTTTATTTATGTCATGTAAAATAAAATTTATTGTTTACTAATTTCAAATTAATGTTATAATTATTAAATAGAATAAAAAATTGGAGAATAAGATGGCAAATATAATCAGTATGACAGGTTATGGTAAAGGCATACATAATGATGGTAAAAGAAGTATAACAGCAGAAATAAAAACAATTAATAATAGATATTGTGACATAAATATTAAAACTCCTCGAAATTTAAGACCTATTGAAGAAAATATAAGAAAAATCTTGAAAAACAGTTTGCAAAGAGGTAGAATAGACGTATATCTTAATATTGACTATTTAAGTGAATCTGATACAACCATTGTTCCGAATTTATATTTAGCACAACAGTATAATAATGCTATTAATGAAATAAAAAAAGATTTAAATATTGATAGTAACCTTTCTTTAGATACTATAATTAAATTCCAAGATATTCTCGTGTCAAAAGATAACAATAAAGATGAAGAAGAGCTACGACTATGTGTTGAAGCTGCAATGAATGAAGCAGTTAGTAATTTAATAATTATGAGAAAAAACGAAGGTATTCAGCTCGAAAAAGATATAAGATCCAGTATGGAAAAAATTGTTGAACTCATTGATGAAATAAGTAAATATTCTGAAAAAATAGTCTCTGATTATAAGGAAAAGCTTGAATTGAGAATTAGTGAGCTTTTAGGAAGTAAACACGAATTAGATGAGGGCAGATTATATAATGAAATAGTATTTTACGCTGATAAAAGTGATATAAATGAAGAAATAGTAAGATTTAAATCTCATATGAAACAATTAGATAATTCATTGAAAATTGGTGGAACAATTGGTAGAAAGTTAGATTTTATAATTCAAGAAGCAAATAGAGAAATTAACACTATAGGGTCTAAGGTTGGAGATTTAAATATTACTCAAATAGTTATTGAAGTGAAAAATTTGCTTGAAAAAATAAGAGAACAAATACAAAATATAGAGTAGGAGATAGAATTATGACAAATAATACAATTAATATAGGGTTTGGAAATATCGCACTTTCTAACAGAATAATCGCAATTGTTAGTCCGGAATCTGCACCTATTAAGCGTGTTATTCAAGAAGCTCGTGAAAAAGGTAAACTTATTGATGCTACTTATGGAAGAAAGACAAGGGCTGTAATAGTTACTGATTGTGAGTATATAATTTTGTCTGCAATTCAACCTGATACAATGGCTCAAAGGTTTGAACATAATAATCATAATATAAAATAACAAGGGGACAAAAATGGACAAAGGATTACTAATAGTAATATCAGGTCCTTCAGGTTCAGGCAAAGGAACTATTTGCAAAAGACTTTTAAAACAAATGAAAGATATAAGTATTTCTGTATCGGCAACAACAAGAAAACCAAGAGTCGGTGAAGTTGAAGGAGTCAATTACTATTTTATAGATAAAAAAGAATTTGAAAAAAGAATTGAACAAAATAAGTTTTTAGAATATGCAAAAGTGTATGGGAATTATTATGGTACTCCAAAAGAAAAAGCTTTAGAGCAGATAGAATCTGGAAATGATGTAATTTTGGAGATTGATATACAAGGAGCATTGCAAGTTAAAGACAATTATCCTGATGGAGTTTTTATTTTTATTATGCCTCCATCATTAAGAGAATTAAAAAACAGAATAGAAGGAAGAGGTACAGACTCAAAAGAGGTAATAGCTAAAAGAATGGAAAGCGCCTGTGAAGAATTAAATTATGCCTTTCAATATGATTATGTAGTATTAAATGATGAAGTGGAAGCAGCAACCGATAAAATTAGACATATAATTTCAGCAGAGAAAAACAAAGCTATTAGGAATAAAACTTTAATAAACAGAATAAAGGAGGTATAGAATAGATGAAAAAAATTGCTATTGATAATTTAATAGACATGTCAGATAGTAGATATTCGTTAGTTACGATAATATCTAGAAGGGCTAGACAAATTATAGATGGACAGGAGACATTGGTTGAGACAAATACAATAAAACCTGTAGCTGTTGCGATTGAGGAATTCTATGCAAAAAAATACGAGGCTATATATAATTTAGATCAGTATAGTAAGGCTCAGATTTCTGAACTAAGCAAACAAAAAGAAACAGAATTAGAAGAATTAGAAGAAATAGAAGAAATAGAAGAATTAGAAGAATTAGCAGAAACAGAAGAATCTGAATCAGCAGAAACAGAAAAATAGTAAAAATTATAATCAGTCTTATGGCTGATTATTTAATTTTAGTTTTTATCCATAAGCTAGGAGAGAAAATGTATAATTTATTTGCACAGGTTATTATTAATAATAATTCAAAAAGTACAGACCAAATATACACTTATGGTGTTATCAATGAATTAGAAAATAAAGTTCAAACAGGTAAAAGAGTTACTGTGAATTTTGGCAGAAACAAACATATTGTTGATGCATTGGTAATTTCTACAAGTGGAGTATGTAATATTCCATTAAATAAAATTAAACCTATAATTGATGTTATAGATGATAAACCAATTATAAAAGAAGAAATGATAAAACTTGCTTTTTGGATTCGTGAAAGATATATATGTAAATATTCAGATGCAATTAGGCTAATGATACCGGCTATGATTAAATATGAACATAAAATAATTATAAAAGTTAAAAATATAGATTTTAATAGTACATTAAATTCAAAAGAAAATGAGTTGCTAGAAGTGCTAAAAAAAGGCGATTTTGAATTAGTTAAATTAAAAAAGATATATAAAGGGAATGACCTTTATCCATTACTTGAAAGTTTAAAGGATAAAAAAGTAATTGAAATTATAAGTAAAGAAAACACAGATAAAAATGTAGCTCATGAAAGACTAATTAGCTTAAAAGAAGATAAGCCTATAGATGAATATAATATAAAAAAAACACCTAAACAGTTGAAAATAATCAATTATTTGAAAGAATATGGTAAAACGAATATAAAGACAATTACTAAAGATTTAAATGTTTCTGCATCTGTAATAAAAAATCTTGAAAAAAAAGATGTTATATCAATAGAGTTTGTTTTATATCAAACTGAAGAAAAGAAAAAAAAAGAGAAATTTATAGAGTTGAATAATGAACAAAGAATAGCATGTAATACAATTATAAGTTCTGATGATAGAGCTTTTCTACTTCATGGAGTAACAGGAAGTGGTAAAACAGAAGTATATATGAATGTAATTGAGCATTTTCAAAATATGAATAAGCAATCAATAATGCTTGTCCCTGAAATATCATTGACAACTCAAACAATTGATAGATTTAAAAAACGATTTGGAAATAAAATTGCTGTAATACATAGTCGATTAAGTAAAAAAGAAAAATTTATACAGTGGAGTAAGATATATAATAGAGAAGTTGATGTTGTTGTGGGGGCAAGATCTGCCATATTTGCTCCGGTTCAAGATTTAGGTATTATTATAATCGATGAAGAACATGAAGATAGCTATAAATCCTCTACTTCTCCAAAGTATGATACAATAGAAGTAGCTATTAAAATGGCTTATATTTTAAAAAGCAAAGTTGTACTTGGAACAGCTACACCATCATTAAACACTTATTATATGACTATAAAGAATCAAATAAAGTTGTTAGAAATAAAAAGTCGTGTAAACAATACGATGATGCCTAAAATGAATATAATAGATATGAGTAATGAACTTGACAAAGGTAATAATACTATAATAAGTGAAGAGTTATATGAAAGTATTAAGTTATCGTTAAATAAGAAAGAGCAAGTTATCTTATTTTTGAACAAAAGAGGATATTCTGGTTTTGTATCTTGTAAAAAATGTGGTTATGTAGCTAAATGTGATCATTGTGATGTATCATTAACTTATCATGTTAAAGGAAATATGTTAAGATGTCATTATTGCGGTAGAACTAAAAGTATGACTAATGTATGTCCTACATGTGGAAGTGATAAAATAGAACAATTTGGAGCAGGGACGCAGCATGTTGAAAAACTTATAAAACATTTATTTCCTAGTTCTACTGTAGAACGAATGGATGTTGATTCCATGAAAAATCTAGAAAATTATGAAAATATATATAATAATTTTAAATCTGGTGAAATTGATATTTTAATAGGCACTCAAATGTTAGCTAAGGGTTTTGATTTTCCAAATGTTACTACGGTTGGAGTATTGTCTGCAGATGCAATTTTAAATTTACCATTTTTTAATTCTAGTGAAAAAACATTTCAGCTTCTAACACAAGTTAGCGGAAGGGCGGGTAGAGGAAGCAAAAAAGGAAATGTTTATATTCAAACTTATGAATCTAATAATTTTATTATAAATGCTGCTACAAACAATGATTATAAATTGTTTTTAAACGAAGAATTAAAGTTAAGAAAAGAATTTGCATTTCCACCATTTATTAATATAATAAATATATGTTTAATATCAAGAAATGAAGGGTTAGTTTCTAAAATAGCTAGGGAAAAATATGATGAACTTAAAATTTTAGTACAAGATATGGTTACTGAAAGAAGTTTATTATTATATAGACCTGTACCACATAATATTTATAAAGTTAATGATGAGTATAGAGTTAATTTGTTTATTAAGGCTTCAAATTATTGTCTTAATAATCTAAAAAAAATTTTGAGAAGTATTTATATGGATAAGGATATTGAACATATAAAGGTTAGTATAAATATAAATACTGATACTATTTAATATATATAGGGAGGATATATGGCATTAAGAAATATTAGAATTAATGGAGATGAAATATTAAGAAAAAAGAGCAAGATAGTTACAAACGTAGATAGCAAAATTAAAATATTACTAGACGATATGGTTGATACTATGTATGAAAATGATGGCGTAGGGCTTGCAGCTCCTCAAATAGGTATTTTAAAACGTATGGTTGTTATAGACGTTGGAGATGGGAATGTTTATAAAATTATTAATCCAAAGATAATTGAAACCTCTGGAGAACAAATAGATCAAGAAGGTTGTTTAAGTGTACCTGAAGTAAAAAAAAATATAAAAAGGCCTAAAAATGTAACAGTTGTTTATACAGATGAAAACGGTAAGGAAGTCACACTTAAAGGGCAGGATCTTTTAGCTAGGTGTATTTGTCATGAAATAGATCACTTAGATGGTATATTATTTATTGATAGAGTAGAAAAGCAGGTGGATTAATGAATGTAATATTTATGGGGACTCCAGAATTTGCAGTTCCTTCTTTAGAAAAACTCCATGAAAATGGATATAACATTCAACTTGTAGTTACTCAACCTGATAAACCTTATGGAAGAGGCAAAAAATTAAAAAAATCAGAAGTTAAACAAAAGGCAGAAGAATTAGGTATTGATATTTTACAGCCAGATAAAATTAAAAAAGAAGAAAATCTAGAAATATTAAAATCTTATAATCCTGATGTTATTGTAGTTGTAGCATTTGGACAAATTTTAAGCAAAGAAATATTAGATATACCTAAATATGGTTGTATTAATGTTCATGCATCCCTATTACCAAAATTAAGAGGAGCTGCTCCTCTTAATTGGTCTATTATTAATGGTGATAAGAAATCAGGTGTTACAACTATGAAAATGGATGTTGGCTTGGATACAGGTGATATGCTATTGAAGTCTGAAATTGAAATTGATGATGAAATGAATGTTGGATATCTACATGATCAACTTATGATTCAAGGAGCAGAATTACTAATTGAAACACTTAAAAAATTAGAAAAAAATGAGATAGTGCCAATAAAGCAAAAGCATAACTTATCAAGTTATGCTCCAATGATTAATAAAAATAATTCTAAAATAAACTGGAATGAAAATGTAGAAAGTATTCATAATTTAATTAGAGGATTATCACCATGGCCTACTGCATATTTTAGGTATGAGGATAAGAATATTAAGGTATATAAATCTTCATACATCAAGGAAAAAACTGACTATGAAGAAGGATATATAATTAAGACTGTTAATGAAGGAATATATGTAGTAGCAAAGAATGGTATTGTTGTTATAAAAGAATTTCAAATGCCTGGTAAAAAAAGAATGTCCATAGAATCATATTTAAGAGGAAATAAATTTCCAGAAAAAATAATTCTGAAATAAGTGGAAAGTCTCATTATAGATTCTTAATTTTTAGTTGAGTAATCTTAATTTTTAATTAATTGAGTTGAATTATATATTACAGTGTATTATAATTAACAAGGGTTGATTTGGAATCAACCCTTTTTTTAAAAATAAATGAAGGAGAAGTTAATGGATAATGGTTATAGAGTCATAGTACTTGAATCTCTTAAAAAAATATTTAGAGATAAGTCATATTCAAATATAATTATAAATAATAATATAAATAACATAAATAATAAATATAAGGGTATATATAGAAAATCAGTATTCGGTGTAATTGAAAATTTAATATTTATAGACTGGGTTATTAATCAAATTTCTAAAACAAAAACTAAAAAAATGGAATTTGATGTATTAGCTGTTTTAAGACTTGCAGTATATCAATTATTTTTTCTTGATATCTCTCGTGAAAATATAGTAGTAAATGAAAGTGTTCAATATTTAAAAGATAGAAAAAATATTAGAGCATCTAAATTAGTTAATGCTGTTTTGAGAAACATAATAAGAAATAAAGAAAATATAATAAATGACATGAATAAGTTACCATATATAGATTTGTTAAGTATTAAATATTCATATCCAAAATGGATAGTTGAAATGTGGAAAAATCAATTTAGTAAAGATAACTTAGAGGAAGTATTAGTAGCAAATAATGTAGAAGCTCCTTTAGAAGTAAGAGTAAATACCTTAAAAACTACTAGAGAAGAGTTAATAGACAAGTTTAGTAAAAAAGGAATTATTTCAAATAAATGTAAAATAGCTGAAAAGGGTTTAATTATTAAAAATCCATTTGAAATTGATACAATAGAAGAATATAAATGTGGGTTATTTTCAATACAAAGCGAAAGTTCTATGATTGTTGGGCAAATACTAAATCCTAATGAAAACAGTTTAATTATAGATTTGTGTGCTGCACCTGGAGGTAAGTCCTTAAATGCTGCAGAAATTATGAACAATACTGGAAAAATAATATCTAGAGATATTTATGAAGGAAAACTTCCACTTATTAACAAGGAAGTAAAAAGACTCGGTATAAAGAATATATTTACACAAGTATATGATGCAACAAAACTAGATGAAAATTTAATAAGCAAGGCAGATTATTGTATAGTAGATGTACCATGTACTGGGCTTGGAATAATTAGACGAAAACCAGAAATTAAGTATAAATTAGAAAGTGACTTAGAAGATATTTCTAAAATTCAGTATAGAATATTGGAAAATGCATCAAAATATTTAAAACATAAAGGATTTTTAATTTATTCTACATGTACTACTAATAAAAAGGAAAATATTGAATTAGTAAATGAGTTTTTAAATAAAAATAAGAATTTTGCATTGGTGGATATATCAAATGAAGTTGGAAATTATTTTACTACAGCAAAGCTAGGGTATGTAGAAATATACCCTCATATGCATAATATGGACGGCTTTTTTATTGCTAAAATGACAAGGGTATGATATAATACAGTATTATTTGCGAGAAGGTAAATTTATGATTAAAATAGATAATTTAAGCTTTAATGAACTAGAAAAAAAAATTATAGAACTTAAGGAACCAAAATTCAAGGCAAAACAATTATTTGAATGGTTGCATAATAAAACAGTAGATAGTTTTGATGAGATAAGTAATATTTCAAAAAAAACTAAAGAAAATTTATCTAAATATTTAGAATTTACTGAATCTTCAATTGATTTAAAGCTTGAATCAAAAATAGATGATACTAGGAAGTATGTTATAAAATTTGAAGATTCAAATATTGTAGAAAGTGTTTATTTGAAATATAAATATGGAAATACTGCTTGCATTTCATCACAAGTAGGATGTAAAATGGGTTGTGCTTTTTGTGCATCTACAAAAAATGGTTATATACGAGATTTAACATCTGCTGAAATGCTTAAGCAAATTTATTTAATCCAAAAGGATATATGTGAAAAAATAACAAATATAGTCATAATGGGCTCTGGAGAACCTCTTAATAATTATAACAATATAATCAAGTTTTTAAATATAATCAATGATGAGAGAGGTCAAAATATATCTATGAGGAAAATCACATTGTCTACATGTGGAATTATTCCTAATATATATAAACTTGCAGATGAAAATATTCCAATTACCCTTGCTATTTCATTACATGCACCTACTCAAGAAAAAAGAGAAAAAATATTGCCGGTATCTAATAAATACAAGTTACCAGAATTGATGAAATCATGTGACTATTATATAAGTAAAACAGGAAGAAGACTTACTTTTGAATATATAATGATTAAAGGTTTTAATGACAGTTCATCAGATGCAATTTTACTTAGTAATCTTTTAAAAAATAAATTAGTTAATGTTAATTTAATACCATGTAATTATGTGAAGGAAGCTAATCTTAGTCCTTCATCAAATTTTGATATTGAGAAGTTCAAAAAATTATTAACTCAAAATGGGATTAATGCAACTGTCAGAAGAGAATTAGGAAGCGACATCAATGCAGCATGTGGACAATTGCGTAATAATTTTTTGAAGAGGTGAGGTATCTTTATGAAGGTATACTTTGAAACAAATAAAGGGTTGTTGAGAGAAATAAATGAAGATAATTTTTTGATTCAAGAAACCAAAAGATTTAACCTTTATGCAGTTGCAGATGGTATGGGTGGTCATAAAGCTGGAGAAGTCGCAAGTTCTTTGGCCATAGATACAATTAAGCAATGCTTCGATAGCGATTGTATGTCAGAGAATTTCATGGTTCCAAAATTTATTAATGACAGTATACAATTAGCAAATAAGAAAATAAGAGAAGAATCTTTTGAAAAAGAAGAGTACAATGGTATGGGAACAACCGTGACTATGGCAGTAGTTGACTTGGAGCATAACATAGCATATATAGGAAATATAGGTGATAGTAGAGCTTATTTATTAAAAGATGATGAGATAATACAACTTACAGAAGACCATACATATGTAAATGAGTTATTAAAAGATGGAAGAATAACGACAGAAGAAGCAAAAAAACATCCTAAAAGAAATATTATTACGAGAGCAGTAGGCAGTGAAGAAGATATGCAAGTCGATATCTTTGAAATTGAGTTCTTAAAAAACGAAGCTTTGCTTATTTGCTCAGATGGGCTTACAACTCATATTAACGACGAAGAAATATTGAATACTATAGTTACATATGGTTGTTCAAAAAGTGTACAAAGGTTAATAGATCTCAGCAACGATAATGGAGGAACAGATAACATTACTTTAATTATTGTTGATAATAATTATAGAGGTGACAATTTATGATAGGTAAAATATTAGGTAATAGATATGAAATTATAGAAAGAATTGGTGGAGGCGGAATGTCTTATGTATATAAGGCAAAATGCAACGTATTAAACCGATTTGTAGCTATTAAAGTCCTTAGACAGGAATTAACTTCTGACCCAGATTTTGTTGCTAATTTTAAGCAAGAATCTTTGTCTGCAGCAAGTCTTACACATCCTAATATTGTTAATATATATGATACGGGAATAGAAGATGATATATATTATATAGTAATGGAATATGTTAAAGGTGAAACTTTAAAAAAATATATTCAACGAAAGGATCGCTTAAGCGAGCAGGAAACTATAAAAATTACAAAACAAATAGCTGAAGCGCTTAAACATGCACATTTAAATAAGATAGTTCATAGAGATATAAAACCACATAATATTTTATTAACGGAAGAAGGTATTGCTAAAGTTGCAGACTTTGGGATTGCAAGAGCAGCTTCAAGTTCAACAATAAACAATACATCAAATGTTATCGGGTCTGTGCATTATTTTTCTCCAGAACAAGCTAGGGGAGGTTATGTAGATGATAAGTCAGATATATATTCTCTAGGAGTTGTAATGTATGAAATGATAACAGGGGTAGTACCATTTGATGGTGATAATCATATTACTGTAGCTATGAAACAAATTCAAGAGAATGCTGAGTTACCGACAACACGCATAAAGAATTTAAAAATATCAAAAAGTCTTGAAGATATTATAATGAAATGTTTAGAAAAACATCAGAGTTTTAGATATCAAAGTGTTGATGAATTAATTAAGAAATTAGATAATTTAAGCGAACTAATACCAACTAAAAATCATGAAGAAGAAATAATCGATAGTCCAACAATAGTCATGCCTAAAATTAATTCCAATGCAGAAAATCCTGAAGAAAATAAAAAGGTTATAGATATAGATTTATTTGATAAAAATTCTGACAATGCTTTCAAAACCTTTTTTGGAGAAAAGGAAAGTAATGAAGAAGATAATTTATTTGATGAATATCAAGAGCAAGATGAAGATGGCAAGAAAAGTAAGAATTTAAAAATTACTTTAGCTGCTATTTTAAGTGCATTAGCCGTAGCAATTATTGGTGGTTTAATTGGATTTAGAGCCATGCTTTATGTTCCTGAAGTAACAATGCCTGATTTAATTGGAAGAGATGAAGAAGAGGCTGAAAAAATAATTGAAGATCTTGGATTAGTATTCAATATTTCAGAAAGAGAATATAATGATGATTTTGAAGAAGGCAAGGTTGTAGATCAAAGTGAAGAAGAAGGAACTAAACTTAAAGAAAATTATACTGTTGATGTAATTATAAGTAAAGGTCAAAGAGAAATTAAGGTTCCAAATTTAATTGGGAAATACGCTATAGAAGCTGGACTAATCCTATCAGAAGCAGGGTTAGAAGAAGGTCGTGTAACAGAAGATTATTCTGAAAATGTACCTTCTGGTCAGATAATCGACCAGTCTCCTGTAGCAGAAACTTCTGCTAATGAAAATGATTCTGTAGATTATGTTATAAGTAAAGGTCCAGAAATTATTTACACTACAATGCCAAATGTAGAAGGTCTTGAATTAGAAACAGCAAAACAAATGATTATACAATATGGTTTGACTGTAGGACAAATTACTGAGGAAAATGATGAAAATATTGCAGAGGGATTAGTTATTAAACAAAGTGTTCCTGCTGGTCAAGATGTGGAGCAAGGCTCATCAATATGGATGACTGTAAGCTTAGGTCCAAAGGAAACGGAAAATGAAGGTAATGATTCTGAAGATAATGAAGACAATGAAAAACCTGACGAGCCAGCAATCGGAACTTATCCACTTACAATTAAACTACCGTCAGATAAGGAAAAAGTTCTCGTTGTAGTTCAAAGGGTTACTGATTCTGGAATAGAAATATTATATTCAGAAGAAGTAAATACATCAGAAAAAAGTATTATTATAAATATTGAAGGAAAGGGAACTCAAATTTTTGATATTTATATAGATAATGAGTTATATGATAGAGCTGAAATTACTTTTGAGTAGGAGAATTTATGATAGAGGGTATTATAACTAGAGGCGTTGGCGGAAATTATTACGTAGATATAGGTGAAGAAAAGATTGAATGCAGAGCTAGAGGCATTTTTAGACTTCAAAATATTAAACCACTAGTAGGAGATAATGTAATAATTAGGCTTACAGCTGAAGATGAACATTGTGGTTATATTGAGGAAATAAAGACAAGAACAAATGAAATCAAGAGACCTCCTATTGCAAATGTTGAACAATTGCTAATATTCTTTGCGACTACAAATCCAGAACCAAGCTTCTTACTTCTTGATAAACTATTAATAGCGGCAGAAACAAATAATTTAAAACCAATAATTTGTTTTAATAAGTCAGATCTTGACAGTGAAGATAAGAAAAAAGAAATAAGAGAAATTTATATTAACACTGGTTATAAAATTATTTTTACAAGCATTAAAGATGAGAAATCTTTAGAAGAACTTAAAAGTATTCTTAAAGATAAATTAAGTGTATTTTCAGGTCCATCTGGTGTTGGAAAATCTTCTATAATGAACGCGGTACAACCAAATTTTGAATTAAAAACAGGTAAAATAAGCGAAAAACTAAAAAGAGGCAAGCATACTACTAGACATGCAGAAATATACAAGTTAAGTTTTGGTGGATATGTAGTAGATACACCTGGTTTTAGTTCCTTTGAATTTGATGGAATTACAGAATATGAATTAGGCAATTACTATCCTGAAATAGTAAAATATAGTAGTGGTTGTAGATTTGCAGATTGCTTGCATTATAAAGAACCAAATTGTGTAATTAAGGAAGCAGTTACAAATTCCTTAATTAGTGAAACTAGATATAATAATTATACAAAGTTGCTAGAAGAAATAAGAAATAAAAAATTATACTGATAAGATTTAGGGAGGAAATATGAATAAACTATCGCCATCAATATTATCTGCAGATTTTTCTCAACTAGGAGAGGAAATAAAGCGAGTCGAAGAAGGCGGAGCTGACTATATACACATAGATGTAATGGATGGACATTTTGTTCCGAATATTTCTATAGGGGCTGATGTTATTAAATCTATACGTAAAGTTACACAGTTAACTTTTGATGTTCATTTAATGATTGAAAATGCAGATAAGTATATTGATGACTTTTATAAGGCTGGTGCAGATATTATTACAGTACATCAAGAATCATGCTTACATTTACATAGAACTATACAAAAAATAAAATCTTTAGGATTAAAGGCAGGAGTTTCATTAAATCCAGCAACGCCTATATCAATACTTAAAGATATAATAGGTGATGTTGATATGGTTTTATTAATGAGTGTAAATCCAGGATTCGGCGGACAGAGTTTAATAAAAAATGTTAAATCTAAATTTACTGATTTAAAAGAACTAATAAAAGAAAAAAACTTAAACATAGACATTGAAATAGATGGTGGAGTTTCTTTAAAAAATTTAGAAGAAATTTTAAGCTGGGGACCTAATGTAATTGTTGCAGGCTCAGCTATTTATAAAGCAAATAATGTAATTGAAGAAACTAAAAAGTTTAAAAAAATTATGGCGGGAAAATAAATGTCTGTTTTAATTATTGGAAATGGTAGTTCTTTTAATAAATACTCAAATGAAGAAGTCTTTAATAGCATTGAATTAATTATATGTGCAGATGGAGGCTTATCAAAAGCAGAAATCCTTGGATTAGTACCTGATATAATTATTGGTGACTTTGATTCCGTAAATTATTCTATATTAAAAAAATACGAGGATATGAATGTAGAAATAATTAAGTATCCGGCGGAAAAAGATTATACTGATATGGAATTAGCTATAGACCTTGCAGTGAATAAAGGCTATAAGGATATGATAATTTTAGGAGCTACAGGAACTAGATTAGATCATACTATGGCTAATATGCTGTTATTGGAAAAGTATTATAAACAAGGTATTAAAATTAAAATAATAGATAATAATAATATAATACAAATTATCTCAGATGATACAAAATTGACATTACAATATAAAAAAAATTATTTTATATCAATAGTACCTATTACCGAAGAGATAAATGATTTAACTTTGAAAGGGTTCAAGTATCCATTAAATAAAGTTAATGTTAAAAGAGGTTCTACTCTCTGTATTAGTAATGAGATAAATGTTAAAGTTAGTGAAGTTACTTTGAGAAGTGGAACGGCATTTCTTATTGTAGCTAATGATTGAATATATGAATTTAATATTGCAATAGATGGAATTTTGATTTATAATCAAATATGTTGTGAGATGATATGGAAATCTCTTTCCCTCCTAGAGGATAGAAGGAGTTTTTTTTACAAGGGAGGAAATATGAAAGTAATTGATTTAAAAGACTTATTTAAAAAATCTGAGGAATATTACGGAAAAGAAGTTTATGTAGAAGGTTGGATAAGAACAATAAGAGATTCTAAAAATTTTGGTTTTATTGAATTAAATGATGGAACTTTTTTGAAGAATCTACAAATTGTATTTGATAATAGCTTGAAAAACTTTGACGACATAAAAAAATTCTCTACAGGAAGTGCTATAACAGTTAGAGGAATGTTTGAGGAAACACAGGGGGCAAAACAACCTTTTGAAATTAAAGCAAAAGAAGTTAATTTGGAGGCTTCATCAGATTCAAGTTATCCATTGCAGAAAAAAAGACATTCATTTGAATATTTGAGAACAATTGCACATTTAAGACCTAGGACTAATACATTCGCAGCAGTATTTAGAGTGAGATCTCTAGCGGCATATGCTATACATAAATTTTTTAATGAAAGAGGATTTATATATGCTCATCCTCCAATAATTACAGCAAGTGACGCTGAAGGTGCAGGTGAAATGTTCAGAGTTACTTCTCTTAATTTAGATAATTTAGAAAAGTCAGAAGGTAAGGTTGACTATTCAAAAGATTTTTTTGGAAAATCAGCAAATCTAACGGTTAGTGGACAATTAGAAGCTGAAATTTTTGCTTTAGCTTTTAAAAATACATATACATTTGGGCCAACATTTAGAGCAGAAAATTCTAATACAACTAGACATGCTGCTGAATTTTGGATGATTGAACCAGAAATTGCATTTGCAGATTTAAACGATAATATGCAACTTGCTGAGGACATGGTTAAATTTGTAGTTAATTATGTATTGGATAATGGAAAAGAAGAAATGGAATTCTTTAACAGTTTTGTAGATAAAGAACTTTTTTCAAAACTAGACAATGTAATTAATTCAGAGTTTGGAAAAATAACTTATACTGATGCTATAGAAATATTAAAGAAAAATAATGATAATTTTGATTATCCTGTTGAATGGGGTACTGATATTCAAACAGAACACGAAAGATATTTGTCTGAAAAGATATTTGGCAAACCAGTTTTTGTTACAAATTATCCAAAAGATATTAAGGCATTCTATATGAGAATGAACGAAGATAATAAAACTGTTGCTGCTATGGATTTACTTGTTCCAGGAATAGGAGAACTAATTGGAGGAAGTCAAAGAGAAGAAAGAATAGACTATCTTGAGAAACGTATGGCTGAAATGGGTGTAGCTACAGAAGAAATGTGGTGGTACATGGAACTTCGAAAGTACGGAGGGGTAAAACATTCAGGATATGGACTTGGATTTGAAAGACTTATTATGTATCTTACTGGTATGACTAATATAAGAGACGTAATACCATTCCCAAGAACACCAAAAAATGCAGAATTTTAATTAATATAGAATTATTGTAGGATTTGTGATAAAACACAAATCCTTTTTTGATTTCCTTATTCTGCATTATTGAACACTTTTTATTCTCACCAATAATTTATTTTTGCGTATAATAACATAAATAAATAATTCGGAGGAAAATGTTATGAGGTTTATTTATGGTGAAATGAATATACTTAGAGCTTTAGAAGAAGCAGAATTTTGGAAACGTCAAGAAAGTGAACATACAGTTGTTATTCAAGAAGTTGTACCAGATTTAGAGGAAGAATATGTAAATAAACTAATCGAATATAAGGAAATATTTGATTCTACCGAATCAAGAATTACACAGTATATAGAAAACATTGTAAATAATCAAAATATATCACCTAGAATATATGAAGATAATGCTCAATTAATTAATTTAGCAATTAAACAAAGCCAGGTTTTTATAAATTTTTTAAGTATGTTACTTAGAGAAAGTGATCCAGTTATGAATGATCCTATTTCTACTACTGTTATAAATCATATAAGAAGAGAGTCTGAATATTTTATAGGAATAGTATCAGCATTTTTAGATTTACTTATGCAAGATACTGCTAACAAAAGAAAGAACTTTTATTAATAGAACAAAGATGCAAAAAAATAAGGATATTTCTAATTTTTTTGTATCTTTTTTATAAGAGTGAATAGAATGTATTAACGGGTAACTTCAAATGTTAAAATTGAATACCTTAACAGTTACTAGGAGTGATACTATGAATTTTAAGCGTAAAAAGAAATGTAACCCTATAGGCAGAAAAATAAAATTTACTGAAATATTAGGAATTATGATAGCAGTTATAGGAGCTATTATTGTTGTTCAGATTTTGCCAGTTAAAATTTGGCTCTTTATTTTAGGCGTTTTGTTAGTTGTTCTTGGAAGTACCTTGTTTAGACTTTTGTAAAATAATAATTGTTTGTATATTACTATAAAAAAAATAATGGCTTCAATAGCCACTATTTTATATTGCACGTTGTACTTTACCAGATCTTATACATCTAGTGCAAACAGTTATTTTTTTTGGAGTGCCATTGTCTAAAACAGTTACTTTTCTAACATTAGGCTTCCAAGTTCTTTTAATTTTTCTATCAGCATGTGTTATACTGTGTCCAGAAATAGTACCTTTTCCACAAACCTCACAAAATTTAGCCATATTCTACACCTCCCGTTTATTTTAACATTAAGCTTCGTATCCATAAATATATCTAAGGTATTAACGATAATTTCGTCATATGCCTTTTTTGTATAAGCTACTGTTATAATAACTTGCTTATCTTTTTAACTTATTTAGTTTACCATTAAAATATAAATATTGCAATATTAAATTTTAATTAGTATAATAAAATATAATATGACAGAATATAAACTAAATTTCGCCATTCATATTTTATTTGTAAATTTTTGATAAAAAGGTTATAATAAGTTTACTTATAAGATATTATTTAAATAAATAAAATATAGGAGGTCGTATATGTCAGTAAATATAACAAATGAATTTGGTAATATTTCAATAGATGATCAAGTATTTGCCACAATTGCCGGTATTGCTGCTATGGAATGCTATGGAATAGTAGGAATGGCTACAAAAAATGCTACTGAAGGATTCTTCGAATTGTTGAAGAAAGAACAATTAACAAAAGGAATAAAAGTAACTACAGTAGATGATAAATTAAATGTTGATTTATATACTGTATTTCAATATGGTGTAAAAATATCAGTAGTAGCAGAAAATGTTATTTCTAAAGTTAAATATAGTATAGAGTCTTTTTCAGGGGTAAATGTTGACAAAGTAAATATTTTTGTACAAGGGATAAGGGTGCAGAAATAGTGAGGAGGAAAAAATGTTTGTAAAATATATTGATAATATTACATTTAAAAAAATGCTTTTAGGAGCCGCTGTCAATTTAGAAAATAACAAAGCTATAGTAGATTCTTTAAATGTTTTTCCTGTACCAGATGGGGATACAGGTACAAATATGAACTTGACAGTTCAAGCAGCTATGAAAGAAATAAACAATTTAACTGAAAGTACTATAGAAAAACTATCTCAAGCTGCTGCAAATGGATCTTTAATGGGAGCGAGAGGTAATTCTGGTGTAATATTATCACAATTGTTTAGAGGTATGGCTAAAGGGTTGGAAAGTACACATAAAATTGATACAAAGGCTATAGCTGAAGCTTGTAAATCTGCTTCAGATACAGCTTATAAGGCAGTTATGAAGCCAGTTGAAGGTACGATTTTAACGGTTGCAAGAGAAACAGCTCAAAGGGCAATGGAATCATATATAGACTATGAAGATACTATAGAATTTTTAGAAATTTTAATAGAGCAGGCTAAGGATACTTTAGATAGAACTCCAGAAATGCTTAAGGTATTAAAGCAGGCAGATGTTGTTGATGCAGGTGGTAAGGGTTTAATATTTCTTTTAGAGGGCGCGTTGGCTTCTTTAAAAGGTGTTGAAATTAAGCAAGAAGAAGTTGATAAAAAAGTAGTAGAGACTGAAAAGGAAATACAGCAATTCAGCAGTGAAGATGAAATTATATATGCGTATTGTACAGAATTTATTATTAATAATGCGAAAAAAACTGCTGAAGATTTCTTAAGTAAAATATTTGATAAAGGTGACTCTATAGTTTGTGTAGGTAATGACAATATTATTAAAGTACATATACACACAAATAATCCAGGTCAAATTTTAGCAATCGCTGTAAAGTATGGTGAATTAATTAAAATAAAGATAGATAATATGAAGGAACAGTTTAGAGAAAGATATAAGAATTCCTCTAAAAAAAGCGAAGAAAAGAAGCCATATGGGTTCGTTGCAATAGGAATGGGCGAAGGAATTGAAAAAGTTTTTGATGATTTAAGTGTTGATGTATTTTTGTCTGGAGGACAGACAATGAATCCTAGTACAGAAGATATTATTGAAGCGACAAAAAATATCAATGCTGATAACATTATAATATTGCCAAATAACAGCAATATTATTTTAGCTGCAAATCAAGCTAAGAAAGTATCACAAAAACAATTACATGTAGTACCAAGTAAAAGTATACCTCAAGGTATATCTGCTATGCTTGTATTTAAAGAAGAAAATGATGTTGAACAAAACATTGAAGCTATGACTGAGGCTGTAAAGGAAGTAAAAACTGGTCAAATAACTTATGCAGTAAGAGATACTGTATTTAATGATATGGAAATTAAAAAGGATGAAATTATTGCATTATATGATGGGGAGATAGTTGCTCATGGAAATAATGCTGAAGATGAAACAATAGAGCTTATTAATAAGATGGTAGATGAAGATAGTTTTTTAATAACTCTTTTTTATGGTGAAGGCGTTGATAAAAAGATTGCAGAAAATTTAAAATCGAGAGTTGAAGAAGCTGCAGAAGAATGCGATGTTGAAATAATATATGGTGGTCAACCTCTTTATTATTATATAATATCTGTGGAATAAATCCTTCGCTTTATTTTAAATTGATATAAACAGGGTGTATTTGTATTCTGAATTTATAATTATAAATAGGTGGTTTCATGTTAAATTCTGATATACAGTATTTAAAAGGAGTTGGACCAAAAAAAGCAAAAAAATTTAAAAAGCTAGGAATATTTACCATAGAGAATTTGTTGAATTATTATCCTATTAAGTACGAAGATAGGAGAACAGTAAGTAAAATTAATGAAATGGTAGATAATACAAAAGTCTTACTAAAAATTAAGCTCTTTAATACTCCTGAAAAAAAAGTAATTAAAAAAAATATGACTATAATAAAAGTTGCAGGCAGAGATGATACAGGCTTTGTTACTCTTACTTTTTTTAATCAAGATTACTTGCTTCAAAAACTAAATTTAGAAGATTGGTTTTATGTTTTTGGAAAAGTAAAATATGCTTATGGTAAATATGAATTGACTAATCCTGATATAGAAAAGGTAGGTAAAGATAAAAAAGCTGGAAGAATTATGCCTATTTATGGTTTAACTTATGGTCTTTCAAATAATGAAATTACAAAAGCTGTGAAAAATGCTCTTGATGAATATTATAGTAAAATTGAAGATATTATTCCAATTGAAATAAAAAACAAATACCAGTTGATATCAAGGCGAGATGCAATTAAATATTTTCATTTTCCAGAAAATAATAAAATATATTCTCTTGCAAAAAAGTCAATCGCTTTTGAAAAACTTTTGATAATGCAATTAGGGCTATTAACTATAAAGAATAGACTTAGAACAAGTTCCCAAGGTCTAAAAATTAATGATTCATCACTTGGTGATAAACTTATAGCTTCTATTCCGTATAAACTTACAAATGCGCAGCTCAAAGTAATAAAAGAAATTAAAGAAGATATGAGATTAAGTAAACCTATGAATAGACTTGTACAAGGGGATGTAGGATCTGGTAAAACTATAGTAGCAATTTATGCTATGTTAATAGCAATAAAATCTGGTTATCAGGCTTCTATGATGGCACCAACAGAAATTTTAGCATTACAGCATTATGATACAATTAAAGGTTATTTTAAAATTGCAAATATTAATTTGAATGTTGCTTTTCTATCAGGATCAACAAATGCTAAAAACAAAAGGAAAATATTAGATGAATTAAAAAATGGTCAAATAGATATAATTGTTGGAACTCACGCACTCATAGAGAATAATGTAGAATTTAGTAATATTGGACTTGTAGTTACAGATGAACAGCATCGATTTGGGGTAAGACAAAGAGCAATGTTATCTAATAAAGGCAATAACCCAGATATGATAGTTATGACAGCGACGCCTATACCAAGAACTTTAGCTCTAATAGTATATGGAGATTTAGATATTTCTGTTATTGATGAAATGCCTCCTGGCAGGCATGAAGTTATTACATATGTGTTAAATGAAAATCAAAAAAACGAAGCATATAGTTTTATTAAAAAACAGATTAAAAGTGGTCGACAAGGGTATATTGTTGCTCCTTTAGTAGAAGAATCAGAAAATTTAGAAATTGATTCTGCAGAAAAAATATTTAATGAATTAAGTAATACATATTTTTCTGAATGCAAATTAGGATTATTGCATGGAAAAATGAAAAGTTCAGACAAAGAAGAAACAATTAATAGATTTTATAATGACGAAATAAAGGTACTTGTTTCGACTACTGTTATTGAAGTTGGAGTTAATGTTCCAAATGCCGTTGTGATGATGGTTCTTAGTGCAGAAAGATTTGGACTTGCTCAGTTACATCAATTAAGAGGTAGAGTAGGAAGAGGAAAATATCAGTCTTATTGTATATTGGTAAATGGCAGTAAGTCAAAAAAATCATCAGATAGAATGAACATAATGAAAAACACAAACAATGGTTTCATTATAGCTGAAGAAGATTTGAAAAATAGAGGACCAGGTGAATTTTTTGGTACAAAACAACATGGATTATCTAAATATGAAGTACAAAATATAATTAATGATGTTAATATTGTTCAAAAGGTTCAGTTGCTATCTAAAAAAATCATTAATGAAAATCCATTTCTTGATAAAGAAGAATATATAAATTTAAAAGAAGAAATAATTAAACTATTTAAAAATGAAGATGTTGTGTTTAATTAATGCAGTTGTCACTTAGAGGGATAGTGTAGGATGATTGTTTGAAATAAACTATAATTAGGGGTTGAAAATTTTGAGAATTATTTCAGGAAAAAATAAAGGCAAAAAACTTTATGCACCTGATGGTGTTTCTGTTAGACCTACAACTGATAAAATTAAGGAAGCTATATTTAATATGATTGGTTATATTGATGAAGAATCAATAGTGTTAGACTTATTTGCCGGATCAGGTAGCGTAGGGATTGAGTTTTTAGCAAGAGGCGCTAAAGAATGTATATTTGTCGATTATTCTCGAAAAAGTTTAAGCTATGTTAAGAAAAATTTAGAACTATGCAATTTTATAAGTAATTCTAAAATAATACAAAGTAATTATGAAAAAGCAATAATAGATTTAAATAATAAAAAAAAGCAATTTGATTTTATATTTGCAGATCCACCTTATGATTTAAATTGTAGTTATAATATAGTAGAAAAAGTATTGAAGTATAATATTCTTAAGCCGGATGGTTTATTAATAATAGAAGGTGATAAAACCGAAAAGGAAATTGAATATAAAGATAATATAATAAAATATAAAGAAAAATTATATGGAAGAACTAGAATCAGCATAGTAAAGTATTTGGAGGACTGAAATGAAAGTTTTATATACTGGTAGCTTTGATCCTATTACTTGTGGACATCTTGACTTAGTAAAGAGATGTGCTAATAAATTTGATGAGGTGCTTGTAACTGTATTTAATAATAGCTCAAAAAAATACATGTTTTCAAAAGAAGAAAGATATGAACTTGTTAAGGGAGCTGTATCAGAATTAAAAAATGTTCAAGTTGATGTAGCTGAAGGATTAGTTGTTGATTATTGTAGAAAAAATAAAATAAATATGGTTGTGAGAGGCTTGAGGGCTGTATCAGATTATGAATACGAATTATCTATATCAGCTATTAATAGGCATTTAAATAGTGAATTAGAAACAATATTCTTAGTTGCTTCATCAGAATATTCTTTTATTAGTTCAAGCATGGTTAAAGAGGTAGCTGGATTTAATGGTAACTATAAGGATTTAGTACCGGAAAATGTATTTAATGCAATAGAAAAAAAACTAGGGAGGTAAAGTCTAAATGGATATTTTGAATTTATTAGAAAGAATAGAAGATATTATTGAGGATGCTTCAAAGTTTCCTTTGTCGAATAAAGTTATGATTGATAAAGAGGAAGTATTAGAGGTAATTAATGATATAAGGTTAAAATTACCGGATGAAATAAACAGAGCATCGTGGGTTGCAAAAGAACGTCAAAGAATTTTATCAGAGGCACATGAAGAAGCTGAGGAATTAATTGCAAAAGTAAAAGAGCAACAACAATATCTCATTCAAGATAGTGAAATAACAAAAGAAGCTCAAAGCTATGCAAAGAAAATAATTCAAGAAGCTGAGGAAAAAGCTAATGAGATGAAATTAAGTGCTTTTAATTATAGTGATGAAATACTTTCTAAGCTTCAAGAAAAGATTAGAGATATAAATAATATTATTGAAGATAACAGGGAAGCTTTAAAAAATTAAATTTTTGTACAAGCTGGGAGGTAAATATCCTCCCAGTACTACATTTTATCTCTATAGTTGTCCATTATTTCGGAGAATAAATCTCCAGTTGTAGGAGGAGTAAAGGTAATTGCATTTGCTCCAGCTTGAATAGTATTAGATATATCTTTTGCTGTTGGACCTCCTGTAGCTATAATTGGAAATAATGGATGTCTTTCTCTTATTGTTTTAACAATTTCATATGTTTTATTACCTCCAGAAACGTTAAATATTGAAGCACCAGCTTGAATTCTGGATTCAAAATCTTCTTTTGCAGATACAATTGTAATAATTATTGGTATATCAAGTCTTTTTTTCATTTCGCTGATTAGCTCATTAGGTGTGGGAGCGTTCATAACAACTCCAAATGCACCGTTTAATTCCGCATTAATTGCAATATCTATTGACCTTTGACCAGTGGTTATGCCACCTCCAACACCAACAAATACAGGAGAAGATGAGATTTCTATGATAGCTTGGTTAATAGCGATTTGTGGTGTGAAGGGATAAACAGCTATTACACCATCGGCATTATGATTTTTGATAATCGCTAAATCAGTTGAAAATATTAATGACTTTATTCTTTTACCAAAGATATTTATTCCACTAGTTTTATATATTTCTTTAGGCATTTGTATTGGTTTCTTTTTTAAAACTGATTCAATGGTAGGTATGAATTTTCTATCTCTTTTTTCAGTATTATTTTTAACATCTTGGCTGTAATTGTCATCAATAATTTCATTACTATATAATTTCTCCATATATATACCTCCTGATTTTATATTTATATAATTATATAATTTTTGATGTAAAAATACAATAAATTATATCTTGATAAATTGTAAAATTTTCTATGCAAATGTACTGTAAAATTATATAATAATTCTAATGAGGTAAGTTTATAACTTATAAAGAAGATAAGTACTTTCAAGTTAATATATACAAAGTGGATGTTATAAATATATGAGGAGAAAAAATCTAATGTATTTGTGTAGAAATAAATCTAATTTGATACATAAAGGTACTCAATTAATTGAAACTAGAAGACTTATATTAAGAAAATTTCAGACCATAGATGTCTATGATGTTTATACAAATTGGACTAGTGATGTAGAAGCAGCAAAGTATAACGCGTGGAAGGTACACGATAGTATAGAAACTACAAAGATATATTTATATGAATGGATTAAACAATATGATAAGTTAAAGTATTATCATTGGGCAATAACTGACAAAAAAACTGAAGAAGTAATTGGCTCTATATCATTATCTAATATTAAGACAAGAAAAAAGTATTGCGAAATAGGATATACAGTTGCGAGAAAATATTGGAATCAAGGAATAGCCACAGAAGCTTTAAAAGATGTTATAGATTATTTGATAAATGAGGTAGGGTTTATTACTATAAGAGCATTACATGATGTTAGAAATAAGGCTTCTGGTAGAGTAATGGAAAAGGCAGGTATGGTATATATAAAAAATGAAAAAAAAATATTTTTGAATTCAGAAAAATTAATAGTAAATTGTTGTGTATATGACTATAAAGAGTAATATACTACTAAAATAATGCAAAAATCCTCAATAAATTATTGATTTTAAAATTGATTATGTTATAATAGAATGGTTAATTATGAAATTGATTAAAATGAAACAATTTTGACTTTTTTACATAAACTAAATAAGGATTATAGGAGGAAATAATGAATTCCAAATTACAAAAAAAAGATAATAATATAGTAACAATTGAATTTACAGTATCTCAAGAGGACTTTGAAAAAGCTGTGAATAAAGCATATTTAAAAGCTAAAAATAATATTAATGTCCAAGGCTTTAGAAAAGGAAAAGCGCCAAGACACATTATAGAGAAAAAATATGGAAAGAGTATTTTTTATGATGATGCACTTGATATTGCAATAAAAGATGCATATCCAGCAGCAGTAACTGAATTAGAACTTAATGTTATTGATAGTCCAAATATAAATATTGAAAAATTTGAAGATGGTGAAGATATAGTTTTAAGTGCTGAAGTTCAGGTTATGCCTGATGTTAAACTTTGCGAATATAAAGGAATTGAAGTTGAAAAGTTTGAAATGTCTGTAAGTGATGAAGATGTGGATAAAGAAATTAAGGGTATTCAAGAAAAAAATGCTAGGATTATTGAAGTATCAGATAGACCAGTACAAAATGGAGATTTTTTAACTATAGATTATACAGGGTTTGTAGGTGAAGAACAATTCGAAGGCGGTACTGCAGAAAATCAATCTTTAGAAATTGGCTCAAATTCATTTATACCTGGATTTGAAGAACAACTTATTGGAAAGTCAATGGGTGAGGAAGTTGAAGTAAATGTTAAATTCCCTGAAGAATATCATTCAGAGGATTTACAAGGAAAAGATGCAACTTTTAAAGTTAAAATACATGAAATAAAAACAAAAGAACTTCCAGAAATTGATGATGAATTTGCTAAAGATGTAAGTGAATTTGACACTTTAGAGGAGCTTAAATTATCAACTAAAGAAACACTTCAAAAAAAAGCTGAAGATCAAGAAAAAGTTACAAATGATAATAATGTTATAACTAAAGTTGTAAAAGAATCAACAGTAGAAGTACCAGAAGTTTTAATAGAAAGAGAAATAAATTACTTAGCAAGGAATTATGAGGAACAATTTCGTTCTCAAGGATTTGTTGGTAAGGAATATGATAGTATAATAAAATCCTTTGTAGATCAATATAAGGACAGTGCTAAAGAACAAGCTGAATTTAATGTAAAAGCTGAATTAGTTTTAAATGAAATCATTAAAAAAGAAGACATTAAAATTTCAGATGATGATTTAAAAGAAGAAATTTCTAAAATAGCAGAATCATATAATGTAGAAGAAGAAAGATTAGAAACTTTTAAAGAAAGTATGATTGAATCAAGCAAAAGTTATATTGAAGAAACTCTTCAAAAAAGAAAAGCAATCGAGATGCTTGTAGAAAATGCTAAATTTGTTGAAAAAGTTGAAACAGAAGAAAAAAAAGAAAATGCTGATTCAGATGATTCAAAGGAAAATAAGGAAAATAATTAAGATAAAATTAAGATTTATTGATACAATAAAGGTAAGATAAAAATATAATATAGGAGGAATGAATAATGGCTTTAGTACCATATGTAGTAGAACAGACAGGTAGAGGAGAAAGATCTTACGATATTTATTCAAGACTTTTAAAAGATAGAATTATAATTTTAAGCGATGAAGTAAATGATGCAACTGCAAGTGTTATAGTAGCACAACTTTTATTTTTAGAATCTGAGGATCCTGATAAAGATATACAGTTATATATAAATAGTCCTGGGGGATCTATAACATCAGGAATGGCAATTTACGATACAATGCAATATATTAAACCTGATGTTTCAACAATTTGTGTTGGAATGGCTGCAAGTATGGGTGCATTTTTATTGCTATCTGGTGCAAAGGGAAAAAGACTAGCTCTTCCAAATTCAGAAATAATGATACATCAACCTTTAGGTGGCATGAAAGGTCAGGCTTCAGATATTAAGATACATGCAGACAGAATTATAAAAATAAGAGAAACCTTAAATAATATAATTAGCGAAAAAACAGGTCAACCATTAAAACAGGTTGAAAAAGATACTGATAGAGATAATTTTATGACAGCGGAGGCAGCTAAAGAGTATGGTATAATTGATGAAATTATTGCCAAAAGAAAATAAAGGAGTGTTTTAATGAGCAAAAATAATGAAAAACAAATTAAATGCTCGTTTTGTGGAAAATCTCAAGAACAAGTAAGAAGACTTATTGCGGGACCAGATGTATATATTTGTGATGAATGTATTGAACTGTGTTATAATATAGTTGATGATGATATAGATTTATACGAGGAATATGATTTTACCGAGCTTCCTAAACCAAAAGAGATTAAAGAAAAGCTTGATGAATATGTTATACAGCAAGAACAAGCAAAAAAATCTTTATCTGTGGCAGTATACAATCACTACAAGCGAATTAATCATAAAACTAAAAAAGAAGAAGTAGAGATTCAAAAAAGTAATATTCTACTTATGGGACCTACTGGAAGTGGAAAAACATATTTAGCTCAAACTTTAGCAAGGCTATTAAACGTACCATTTGCAATAGCAGATGCGACATCACTTACTGAAGCTGGGTATGTAGGAGAAGATGTTGAAAATATACTTCTCAAACTTTTACAAGCAGCAGATTTTGATATTGAAAAAGCAGAAAAGGGTATTATTTATATAGATGAAATAGACAAAATATCACGTAGGTCAGATAATCCATCTATAACAAGAGATGTAAGTGGTGAAGGCGTTCAGCAGGCTCTTTTGAAAATATTAGAAGGTACAGTAGCTAATGTACCTCCACAAGGTGGAAGGAAACATCCACACCAAGATTTTATACAGATAGACACTACTAATATTTTATTTATTTTAGGTGGAGCCTTTGATGGTATAGAAAAAATAATACAAAAAAGAATAGGTAAGAAAAGCATAGGTTTTGGTGCTGATATAAAAGGAAATAATTTCAAAGATACTGATGAATTGCTAAAGAAGGTGCAGGCCAACGATTTATTAAAATTTGGATTAATTCCCGAATTTATTGGTAGAATGCCAGTTCTAGTAACACTAGAAAAACTGGATAAACAAGCTTTAGTTACTATTTTGACAGAACCTAAAAATGCTTTATTGAAACAATATAAAGAATTGTTCAAGATAGATAATGTTGATTTAGAAATTGAAAAAGAAGCATTAGAAGAAATTGCAAATAAAGCTTTAGAAATCAACACCGGAGCAAGAGGGTTAAGAGGTATTCTTGAGAGCACAATGACTGATGTAATGTATGAAATACCTTCAAGAAATGACGTTAAAAAATGTCTGATAACGAAAGATACAATTGTTAATAAAAGTGAGCCGAAATTAGTATTAACTAAAAAGGCCTTAGTTGATAAAGAAGAAAATGCATCATAAAAACTGCCTGCCTTTGTAGGCAGTTTTTATGATATTGCTTGTTTTAAGATAGGGAGAAAAATATGATTTTAAACTATAGTATAGAAAACAGAATTCTACCTTTGATACCTATCAGAGGTATTGGAATTTTTCCTAATACAGTAATTCATTTTGATATAGGAAGAGAAAAATCAATAAATGCATTAGAAGAGGCAATGCTTGAAGATTCAGATATTTTTCTTACTGTTCAAAAAGAACCAGAAGTAGATAAACCTAAAGACGAAGATTTCTATGAAGTAGGAGTAATATGTAAAATAAAACAAATGATAAAAATGCCTGGAGATAATATAAGGGTTTTAGTAGAAGGTATAAATAGAGGAAAAATAAAATCAATATCACAGGAAGATCCTTTTTTTGAAGTAGTTTTAGATGAGTATATTTATAGTAGTGTGTTACCTTTAGAAGAAAAACTTGAAGCAATGGTTCGATTATCTTTAGAAAAGTTTGAAGAATATGCATCAATTCATACAAAAATAGCTACAGATACAATAACATCTTTAAAAGAAATTAAAAACCCAGATAAATTAGCAGATGTAATAGCTTCTTATATTTATATTAAACCTGAGCAAAAGCAAGAAATACTTGAAACCTTCGATCCATATAAAAGATTGGAAATTTTAAATACTTTTATTGTAAAAGAGACAAAAATATTACAAATTGAAGATGAGATAAGTGAGATAGTTAGAAAGCAAATAAATGAGTTTCAAAAAGATTATTATCTTAAAGAACAATTAAGGGCTATTCAAAAAGAATTGGGAGAAGAAGAAAGTATTGAATTAGAAGTAGACGAATATTTGAAAAAGATATCTACTGCCAAAATGCCAAAGGAAGTTAGGGAAAAAGCAGAAAAAGAAATCAACAGGCTTTTAAAAATTTCTTCATCTTCTCCAGATGCTGGCGTTATAAGAACTTATGTGGATTGGTTGATAGATATGCCATGGGATAAAAAAACCAAAGATAATACAAATCTAAAAAAGGCAAGGACAATACTGGATGAAGATCACTTTGGCTTGAAGGAAGTTAAAGATAGAATATTAGAATATTTAGCTATTAAACATATAAATAAAAATATGAAAGGTCCAATACTATGTTTCGTAGGGCCACCGGGTGTAGGGAAAACATCAATAGCAAAATCCATAGCTAGAGCAATGAATAGAAAATATGTAAGAATTTCACTGGGTGGTGTGAGAGACGAAGCTGAAATTAGAGGACATAGAAGAACTTATATTGGCGCTATACCAGGAAGGATAATATCTTCAATAGCAAAAGTTAAAGTAAACAACCCTGTTTTTTTATTAGATGAAATAGATAAATTAGCAAATGACTTTAGAGGAGATCCAGCATCTGCTTTACTTGAAGCTTTAGATCCTGAACAAAACTCAACGTTTACGGATCATTATATAGAAGCACCTTTTAATTTAGAGAATGTAATGTTTATAACAACTGCTAATTCTACATCAACTATTCCCGGCCCTCTTTTAGATAGAATGGAAATAATAGAGTTATCGGGATATACTGAAAATGAAAAGATTAATATAGCAGAAAAATATTTAATCGAAAAACAAATTAAGGAACATGGTATTAAAGACAACCAAATTCAAATATCTAAGAACGCTATAATACAATTAATCCAAAGATATACAAGAGAATCAGGAGTAAGAAATTTAGAAAGAAATATAGGAAAATTAATTAGGAAAGCTGCTGTTCAAATTGTAGAAAACAATAAAAGTTCGGTAGTTATTAATAGTCAAAATATTAAAAATTATTTAGGTGTTCCTAAATATGACTATGATTTAGTATATGAAGAAGATCAAATAGGTGTAGTTACAGGGCTTGCTTGGACAACAGTTGGAGGAGAAACTCTATTTATAGAAGTAAATACTATGAAGGGAGAAGGGAAACTTCAACTTACTGGTCAGCTTGGTGATGTTATGAAAGAATCTGCAATGGCAGCGTTAAGTTATATAAAATCAAATGCAGAGAACCTTGGAATAGATTATAAAATATTTAAAGAAACTGATATTCATGTACATGTTCCTGAAGGCGCAATACCTAAAGATGGACCATCTGCAGGTATAACAATAGCTACTGCAATTATTTCAGCTTTAACTAAAAAATATGTTCGCAAGGATGTAGCTATGACTGGAGAAATTACTATTACTGGTAGAGTCTTACCAATAGGTGGATTAAAAGAAAAATTGTTAGCTGCAAAAAGGGCTGGCATTAAGAAAGTTATTCTATGCTCTAAAAATAAATTAGAAGCTTCGAAGATTGACACTAAAATTACTCGTTCTTTAGAAATAGTATACGTTGATAAAATTGAAGATGTTGTAAAAGAATCATTAATATAATAGATATAGCTAGAACTTGATAATATGTAAGCAATTGTATTAAATATAAAAGTAATTGCTTACATATATAACTTGCTTTTTGTCATAAAGATAAAAGATTTATAAATATTACTAGTTTACATAATTAAAGAAAGGGAAAATATGATTATTAAAAAAGCAGATTTATTAATAACTGCAGCCAAAAAAGAACAATATCCAGATACTGAAGTTCCTGAAATAGCATTTGCTGGAAAATCAAATGTTGGTAAATCATCAATGATAAATGCATTAGTAAATAGAAAAAAATTAGCAAGAACAAGTGGGCAGCCAGGCAAAACTCAAACAATTAATTTTTATAATATTAATGATACGTTAAATTTAGTTGACTTACCAGGTTATGGCTATGCAAAAGTATCGAAGAATGAAAGAGAAAAATGGGGGGTTATGATAGAAACATATCTTTATAATAGAAATCAACTTAAGGAAGTTGTTTTGTTGGTAGATATAAGACACGAACCTAGCGTAAATGATAAACAAATGTATACATGGATTAAAAATTGTAATTTTACTGGATATGTAATAGCTACTAAAGCAGATAAATTGTCAAGGTCACAACAAATGAAAAATCTATCAGTTATAAAAAAGTCATTATATATAAGTAATGATAATTTACTTTATCCTTTTTCATCAGAAACTAAAGCTGGTGTTGAAAATGTCTGGAATCTATTTGAAAATATATTGGGAATAGAAGAATAGATACCTCTTATCCACTACAAATTAATATACATATCTGATTAAGAATGTAAAAATAGGGTATATTATTTTTACGGGGAGGAAAAAATGGATGAATTGTAAAATAGAGAGGAAAGTTAACATCGACATAAACATGGTTAAAGATGTTGTTGAAGACATTCTTCATAATATTGAAAGTTTATTAAATGAGAAAGTTTGCTTTAATACAAAGTTAATACTACATGAATTAATAATAAATGGAGTAAAGCACGGAAATATGGAAGACAAAAACAAGCTTTTGAATATTAATGTTATAATAGATAATTCATGTTTGATTATAGAGGTATCAGATGAAGGCCCAGGAATAAGATATAGGCGAAAAGCATTTGGCGAATATGACTATTGTGAATCAGGAAGAGGATTAATGCTTGTAGAAGGTCTTTCCGATAAATTTGATGTAAAAGGAAATACTGTTACTTGTGTCCAATATTTAAAATAAACATTTTAAATTTATAATTTGTTTGATATAATAAACACTGTATATTGTAGGTGTTTATTTTTTTGCTGCCTGCATAGGAGGAAAAATGGATAACATAAAACTTTCAGTAAGGGAGTTAGTAGAATTTATTTATAAAAGCGGAGATTTAAATACTTCATCAATAAGCAATGAAAGAGCCATGGAAGGAATTAAGGCACATAAATTATTACAGTCTCAAATGAGTGAGAATTACATAAGAGAATTTTTTTTAAAGCAAGAATTTGAAATAGATAATGTTTATATTGTAATAGAAGGACGAGCTGATGGCATTGTAGATGAAGATGACAAGGTTACTATTGATGAAATAAAGTCTACTTATACAGATTTAGAAAAGATTAATGAGAATTATAATAAATCACACATTGCTCAAGCAAAGTGTTATGCATATATATATGGACTTCAAAATAAAGTTGATAATTTAAATATACAATTAAGATATTTTAATATTGATTCAAAAAAAACAAAAGAATTGTATTTTAGTTATGATATTGACGAATTGAGAGCTTTTTTCTATGAAATGTTGCATATTTATGTAGATTGGGCAAAAACTATAATTTCTTTAAATAAATCAAAGGCTGCGTCAATAGATAAATTAAAATTTCCTTTTGAATCATATAGACAAGGACAAAGAGAGTTTTCCGTCGCTGTCTTTAAAACAATAAAATTGGGGCAAAACCTTTTTGCTCAAGCGCCAACAGGAGTTGGTAAGACAATATCTGTTTTATTTCCAGCTATTAAGGCAATGAATTTAAAAAAGAATTCTAAAATATTCTATTTAACAGCTAAATCATCAACGAAAACAATAGCTTTTGATACAATAAAATTAATGGTTGATAACGGTCTTAAACTTAGGACATCAATTATAACAGCTAAAGAGAAAATTTGCTTTAAAGAAGAATGTAATTGTGAGCCTGAAATTTGTGAGTATGCAAGAGGATATTACGATAAACTTAATGCACCTCTAAAAAATGCAATAAAAAATGATTTGCTTTATGATAGAGTGTATATAGAAAATTTAGCAAAGAAAAATGAAATATGTCCTTTTGAGTTAAGTTTAGACTTAAGTTATATGTCAGATATAGTAATTTGCGATTATAATTATTATTTTGATCCAAGAGTAGCATTACAAAGAGATGATGTTTTCAAAAAAAGCAATGATATATTATTGATAGATGAAGCTCATAATTTAGAAGACAGAGCTAGAAACATGTATTCACCTGAAATCGTTAAAGAAGATTTTTATAATACATATAAAATAATGAAAGAAATTAATAAAAATATAAGCAAAGACTTATATAATGTTAATAAAAAATTTATTGAATTAAAGAAGAGCATGATTGAAGTATCAGAAGTTCTAGAAGAGGAACCTAAAGACCTTATTAAATCAATAAGAAAGTTTGTCGATTCTGCAGGAAAATATATTAATAATAAAAAGGTAAATCATATTCCAGATGAACTTGTCGATATTTATTTTAAAGGTATGTTTTTTATAAAGATTTCTGAAATGTATGATGATAATTTTTGTTATTATATGGATTTATCTAAAAATAATTTTACTGTTAAAATATATTTAATAGATCCGTCTGATATATTGAATCAAGTGGAGAAACAGGCATGTTCCTCAATATTCTTTTCTGCAACATTAACACCATTAAAATATTTTAGGTATATTTTAGGAGGAGAAGAAAGTGACCTTTTGTTAAAAATAAAATCACCCTTTAAGGAAAAACATTTAAATCTTATGATAACAGGTGATATATCTATGAAATATTCATGCAGAGATTTAAATATAGAAAAAGCTTGCGAATATATTCATGCTACTATTAATGAAAAAATGGGCAATTATATGATTTTTTTTCCATCATATAACTATTTAGAAAAAGTTGTAAAGGTGTATGAAAATTGTTACAATACCAATAATATTATTGTACAAAATAAAGGAATGAATGAAGAAGAACAAATTGAGATAATTAATAGATTTAATAATTATTCAAATATTGTTCTATTTACTGTAGTTGGAGGAATTTTTTCAGAGGGAATTGATTTACCTCTAGAAAGGTTAATAGGTACAGTTATAATAGGTACAGGAATACCTCAAATTTCATTTGAAAGGAATTTAATAAAAAATTTTTTTGATAGAAAATATAATTCGGGTTTTGATTTTGCTTATAAATTTCCAGGTTTCAACAAAATACTTCAATCAGCAGGACGTGTTATTCGTACTGAAGAAGATAAAGGAGTTGTAGTATTAATAGATTCAAGATTTTGTCAATATTCATATATAAATATGTTTCCTGGGCATTGGAAACATTATAAAGAAATTTATAATGTTGATGAATTAAAAAAACAAATAAATAATTTTTGGTTTGAAAAGGAGGATGACTAATGATTAAAGTGATTTCCAATATGAATGTAGTAAATGGAAAAATTGTTTCACTAGATTATATTAATGAACTTTTAGAAAAAAATAATGTTAATATATACGAAGTAATAAGAGTTATAAATAGAAGACCTATCTTTCTAAGAGAGCATTATGACAGAATGATTAAAAGTATAAAGTTGAGTAAATTAAATTTTTCAATTAATTATAAAATTTTTAAGGAAAACATAGAATTGCTTATTAGTAAAAATGAATTTTACAATTGCAATATAAGAGTTTCATTTTATATTTCTAATGAACCAGTACTAATGATGTATTTTATAAAAAGTAGTTATCCGTCAAATGAACAATTTAAATCAGGCATATATACAGTTACGGCAAAATTGCAGAGGGATAATCCAAATATAAAGGAATATAAAATTGATTTTAAAAAAAATGTAGAAAGGATATTGAATGAATCTAATGCCTTCGAAGTAATTTTAATTAATGAAGATGATACTATTAGCGAAGGAAGCAAATCAAACATATTTTTTGTTATTAAAGAAAAACTAGTAACTTCTTTAGATAATGCTGTTCTTTTAGGTGTTACAAGAGGCAAAATTGTAGATGTATGTAATAAAAATGGAATTGTAGTAGAAAAAAGAAATATTCACTTAAACGAGTTGAAAAATTTTGATGGTGCATTTATCACTGGTACTTCTAATAATGTGCTTCCTATAAGAACTATTGATGATATTAATTATAATTCATCTGATAATCCTATCATTCAAAGGGTTTCAAAACTTTATTTAAATGAAATGAATATGGTTATATAAATAAAGTCCCAAAAACACAAAAATGGCCAGCAGGCCATAATTGTGAAGCATTAATATGCATAAAAGGGGTATTGGGAATATATTTGGTTATCGGGGGGATAACCATAGATATTATAGCAAATGTAGAAAGATTATGCAAGCATTTTTACAAACTAATTTTACTAATTTAAAGAAATTTCTCTTGAATTCGACAGTAGTATAAAAGAATGCTTATAAATTCTAGAAAAAGAGGTTAATATGGAAATTTATTTAGATAACAGTTCTACAACTAAAGTAAGACCAGAAGTATTAGAAGGAATGATTGAAATTTATGAAAAAGATTATGGAAATCCATCATCTCTTCATAGTAAGGGACTAGAGATTGAAAAAAAAATCAACACTGCAAGAATGTCAGTGGCAAAAATTATTAATGCAAAGGCAAATGAAATTTATTTTACAGGAGGAGGAACGGAAAGTAATAATATTGCGATTTTTGGTCATTTATACAATATTAATGAAAAACATAATATCATAACAACAAAAATTGAGCATCCGTCAGTTTATAATATATATAAACATTTTGAAGAAAAAATTAATGTTAAATATGTAGATACAGATAAAACAGGAAAGATTAATTTAAATGAACTTGAAAAATTAGTTGATGAAAATACTGTTCTTGTATCTTTTATATTAGTTAACAATGAATTTGGTACAATACAAGATTTAAATGAAATAACAAAGGTGGTAAAAAATAAGAATAGCAGAACTAAAATTCATGTAGATGCAATACAAGCCTATGGTAAAATTGAAATAGATATACGAAAGTATCCTGTAGATACTATGGCTTTTAGCAGTCACAAGATACACGGACCAAAGGGTGTCGGAGGATTATATATTAGCTCAGATTGTAAGATTAATTCAATAATTTTTGGTGGAAATCAAGAAAATGGAATACGTCCAGGAACAGAAAATACGCCAGGAATAGTGGGATTCGGAGTAGCGTGTGATTTAATTAATGAAGATTTCAATAAATATACAGAGAAGTTTTACTCTTTGAAAAAACTTTATTGCGATAAATTAACAAAAGAAATAGATGATATAAAAATTAACAGTCAGCTTGATAATAATGGTGCACCTCATATATTAAGTGTATCGTTTAAAGATATTAAAGGAGAAATACTCGTTCATTATTTAGAGAATGTCGGTATTTATGTTTCCACCGGATCAGCTTGTTCTTCAAAAGCTAAAAATAATTATAGAATATTAGAAGCGATAAATTTAGACAAGGATTATTTAGGTGGTACTATTAGAATAAGTTTAGGGTATTTTAATACATATGATGAGGTCGAATATGTAATAGAAAATATCAAGAAATCCGTACATGAAATAAGGGATATAATTAAATTATAATGGAAGGAAAATAATATGTATAATGTATTAGCATTAAGTTTTGGTGAAATATTTTTAAAAGGTAAAAACAGAGGTTCCTTTGAACAAAAATTAGCTGAACAAATTAAATTTGCATTAAAAGACTTTAAAAATATTAGAGTTTTTAAAGATCAAGGAAAAATTTTTGTGGAAACTCAACGAAAAGAGGATATGGATGATATAATAGAAAAAGTTAAGAAAGTTTTTGGTATAGTTTTAATTAGTCCTTCTATAAAAATTGAAAAAGATGTAGAAACAATAAAGGAAAATGTTAAGGAACTATTTGAATATATTACATCCAAAAAAGAAATTAAAACTTTTAAAATTCATACAAAGAGGAGTGATAAAAGTTTCCCTATAAAATCTATGGATTTTAGTGCTATGATTGGAGGAGAAATATTAAAAAACTTTGATAATATTAAAGTAGATGTTCACAATCCGGATTTAGAAATTTATATTGATATTAAAAGTAAATGTTATATTTCTTCTGAAAAAATTAAGACAGTTGGTGGATTACCTATCGGAACAAATGGCAAGGCATTGCTTTTACTATCTGGAGGAATAGACAGTCCAGTTGCTGGATATATGATTGCAAAACGAGGTGTTGAAGTTGATGCTCTTTACTTCCATACGTATCCCTTTACAAGTGAAAGGGCAAATGAAAAGGTAAAAAAGCTAGCAGAGTTAATAGGAGAATACTGTGGAAAAATAAAATTGTATAGCATTAATATATTAGAAATTCATAAAGCTATTAAGGAAAATTGCAAAGAAGAAGAAACAACAATATTAGCAAGACGATTCATGATGCGTATTGCTGAAAAAATAGCAAAAGAAAATGATATAGATATGCTTATAACTGGAGAGAGCTTAGGACAAGTAGCCAGTCAAACTATGAAATCTATGGCTGTTATAGAAAATGCTATAGATATTCCTATACTTAAACCATTAGTAGGATTAGATAAAACTGAAATTATAGAAATATCTAGAAATATTGGAACATATGAAACATCAATATTACCTTATGATGATTGTTGTTCAGTTTTTGCTCCTAAACATCCATTGACTAAACCAAAAATTGAAAGAATAAAAAAATCAGAAGAGAATTTAAATATAGAAGAATTAGTTAATAAAGCTTACTTTACCATGGAAATTATTTAAACTTAATCACAATATCTGAACTCTAACATATATTAAATTATAAAGTTAGAGAGGTGAATTATATGTCAGATGAAGTAAAAGCTACTGGTTTTGGTTGTTGCGATCCTTGTGATAACGACAATGATTTTTTGTTTTGGATAATAATAATAGGTGTTATTTTCTTCTTATTTGGCGGATTTGGCAGAGGATTTGGAAGAGGATACTAAGGTAAATGTAATTTAAGTACTTAAGCAATGGTCAAACATTTAATTTTAAGTGTTTGACTATTTTTTTTATTATATAGGAAAGTTCTCCTTTCCTATATAATAAAAAACGAGGATTGCAAAGGACGGAACGTCCTTGCCGTTAAGGGGGGTGCTCAGTAAAAATGCTTTAATAAAGCATTTTTACGCCGAAGGGGGACATAGGTCCCCCTAGCGGCGTTGCGAAGCAACTCTTTTTATTAAGATTTATAATAAGTATATAAGTAATTAATATTTTATTACTTGATTTTAACTATTTTACGATGTATACTATTCCTTATAATTACTAAAAGGAGACATAATATGTATAAGATAGCATTATTTAATAAAGTACCAAAAAATATTTTGAATTTACTAAAAAAGGATAAGTATGAACTAGTATTAAATCAAACCAGTAATGTTGATGGAATTGTTATGAGAAGTATGGATATACATAATATGGATTTTTCAACACGCCTTAAAGCGATTGCAAGATCAGGTGCTGGTGTAAACAATATTCCCGTTGAAAGGTGTGCAGAAGAGGGAATCGTAGTATTTAACGCTCCAGGTGCAAATGCAAATGCAGTATGCGAATTGACCTTTTTTGGTTTATTAATTAGTTCAAGAAAAGTAATTGATAGTATAGATTGGACAAGAAGTTTAAATGAAAATGTAGTGGAAAATGTTGAAAAGGGTAAGTCTCAATTTGTAGGACCTGAATTAAAAGGTAAGACTTTAGGTGTTATAGGACTTGGTAATGTAGGACATCTTGTTGCAAATTTAGGAATAAAACTAGGAATGGAAGTAATAGGTTATGACCCTTACATATCAGTTAAAAATGCACTAGGATTATCTTGGGACGTGCAGTATACAAATGATATTAATGAGTTATACAAAAGAAGTGATTATATTACTTTACATATACCATATAATGATGAAACAAAAAACTATATAAATAAAGAAAATATAGAAATAATGAAAGAAGGAGTTAAAATATTAAATTTTGCTAGAACGGGTATAATTAATGAAGATGACTTATTTAATGCTTTAGAATGTGGCAAAGTAGGATATCATGTATCGGATTTACCTAATGAAAAACTAATTAATGCAAAAAATGTTGTTTGTATACCTCACTTAGGTGGCTCAACACATGAAGCTGAAGAAAATTGTGCTGAAATGGCTGTAACTGAGTTGGTAGAGTATTTAGAAAAAGGAAACATTAGTAATTCTGTTAATTTTCCGGATTGCTCTATGGATAGATATCCTGAAAGTGATAGAATTATAGTTCTTAATAAAAATATTCCAAATATGATTAATACAATTGCAACGGTTTTAGCTAAATATAATGTAAATATAATGGGTATGGTTAATAAAAGTAATGGAGAATATGCATGTAATATAATAGATATTAAAGGAGATATAACTGAAGAACAAATAAGAGAAATGGAAAGTAGTCTTGGAATATTAAGAGTTATTTTGATAAAATAAAAAAGGTGGTAATATGAAAATTGTAAATATATATTCTGATGGTGCTTGTAGTGGAAATCCTGGACCTGGTGGATATGGTGTAATATTAGAGTATAA
The DNA here is from genome assembly GCF_035934735.1 of Sedimentibacter sp. MB31-C6. NCBI lineage: Bacteria > Bacillati > Bacillota > Tissierellia > Sedimentibacter > Sedimentibacter sp. MB31-C6. The sequence continues at coordinate 114,002 of NZ_CP142396.1, read as the reverse complement.
GGGTAAAGAGTTAGAGCTTAGTGGCGGAGAAAAAAATACTACAAATAATAAAATGGAGCTATTGGGAGTTATTAAAGGATTGGAAACACTAAAGGAACCTTGTGAAGTGACAGTTACAACTGATTCTAAATATGTTGTCGATGCTTTTAACAAAAAGTGGATAAATTCATGGCAAAAAAATAACTGGAAAAAATCCGATGGTAAACCTGTGCTAAATAAGGAATTATGGCAACGACTAATAGAGGTTGTAAATAAGCATAATGTAAAATTTGTTCATGTATTAGGGCATAACGGGCATGAATATAATGAACGATGCGATAAATTGGCTGTTTTAGAAAGAGATAAGTATAAAAATTAAGGAAACATTCATTACCTTATGAATATTATAAAATAACAAATTATATTACGTTATGAGGTGAATAAATAATGATTTATAGACAAAATCAAATTCAGAATCCATGTCAAGATAGATTTACCATGCCTTATACAGTGGTTCCAGGGGATACTTTAAATTCTATAGCTAATAGATTTGCTATTACTTTAGCTGGTTTATTAGACCTTAATCCTACATTAAGACTAAGAACATTGACAGTAGGCATGACAATATGTGTTCCAAGTGTACCAGAAAGACCGCCTTGTATAAACGGAGCATATTATGTAGTTAGAGCAAGAGACAGTTTCTACAGTATAGCACAGAGATATAATATACCTCTAAATGTTTTGTTAGAGGCAAATCCAGATGCTAATCCTTATGACCTTAAGGTTGGTCAAGAAATATGTATACCCGATGTATCAGCAACTTGTCCTTTTGGAACCATGGTGACAATAGAACAAGGTACTAGATTAAGCGATATTTTAATAACTTATAACATAAGTGTTAATGAATTGATGGCTGCTAATGTAGGCTTTAATCCAAATATTATAGAACCCGGGGCAGAATTATGTATTCCGCCTGAAACTTATCAAGAATGTGTAAGTCCAAATACTATAGAATATATTATAAGACAAAATGACAGTTTATCGACTGTTGCACAACAATTTGAAATGACACCATCGCAATTACTTATTGCAAATCCAAATTTAAGACCTGCAAACTTTTTGATTACTGGAACGAGAATTTGTATTCCTAATCCAGAGGAAGAAGTCATAGGATAAAATCAGTTTAACAAAGGAGAAGGTATAGGGATGGATAGTATTAAAAAGGTAGGAATAGTATTAGAGGGGGGAGGAGCTAAGGGGGCTTATCAAATAGGGGTTTTAAAATCATTAAAAGAACTAAATATAAAGTATGACTTTGTTGTGGGGACATCAATTGGAGCGGTTAACGGTATAGCTTATGTATTAGGAGAGTATGAGAAGTTTTCTGAAATGTGGAGTAACTTGAACTTTTCTATTGAAAATCATAATAAATCTAAACACTCTCAGCCACTCAACTTAAAGAAAATACTAAATAATATAGATGATTTTGAAAGCAAATATTTGCATAGCGAGGGTATTAATCCAGAACCCATAATTGATCTCTATAAAAAAAATATAAATGAAAATGCTGTTAGAAGTTCTAATATAATTTATGGACTTACAACATACAATTTAACTGATAAAAAAACAATGAATCTATTCATTAATGATATACCAGAGGGTTTTTTGCATGAGTTTGTTTTTGCAAGCTGTAATTTACCTATATTCACACCTAAATCAATAAATGGTAAATATTATTTAGATGGTAGCATCAACAGTAGATTACCTATTGATATGGTTGCGAAAAGAGGATGCAACATAATTATTACAGTACGCTTAAGACCAGAAGAATATGAATTTAGCAAATATAATGATGTTAAAATTATAGACATAGCTCCTGAAGTTTTTCTCAGTAATACGTTAGAAGCAAGTAGAGATAGAATTAATTGGATGATTGAAAAGGGATATGAGGATTCCAAAAAAATATTAGAAGAAAATCTTTCTTATTTATTACCTTAAATAAAAAACACTCAAATTTATGGTGACCACTTTTTTCAGAGTAGATATAGAATTTATTTCTACTCTGATTTTTTTATTTATATAAAACTATTTCATATATCATTATTATATATTTTGCATATTGTATATAAAGGAGGATATATAGATGGATTTTGTCATAATTAAAAGGGTGGTTATAGAGGATAAGTTGTATTATAATAATGAGCTATTGCTTTATTACAAAATAGAATATCCTCAGTTATTCTCAGAAAATTATCAAAGTAATTGTGTTAGAATTAATAGATATTTAAGCGAAAGAGCCTTTCGATTAGTGAAATATTGTGTTGCCATTCACTTTCAATTAGCTATAAAACACTATAGATATTCAATTGAAAGAAATATTCCTATAAGGCAATTTGAATTGTATTATGTTTATACAATAACAAATAATGAAAATAATATACTAAGTTTGTATTATGATGATTATCGGTATTTAGGTGGAGCTCATGGTATGACTGAAAGAACTTCAGACACATTTAATATAGAAACTGGAGATATAATAAAGTTATGTAGTTTATTTAATGATAATGTTGACTATGTTAGCTTAATAAAAGATTATATTAAAATGGAAATAAGATTGCAATCAGTATTAGATAATAATATGTACTTTGATGATTATGAAAAAAATGTAGATACGTATTTTAATGTTAATAACTTTTATTTAACTCCTCAGGGAATTGTAATTTATTTTCAACAATATGAAATAGCACCATATGCTGCGGGTATACCTGAATTCTTAATACCATATGAACAAGAGGAAGTAGTAAATCCTTCGTGTTAAAATAAAAAAATGAAAAGAAAATACAGCAGGACAGTAAATTCTGCTGTATTTATTTAATATTTATTCTAATACAAGGGACGGTGCGGTATAAACTCTAGCTGCTAATTCTGAATTTAACATATACAATCCTTTTGAGTCAGTTCCAAACAATTCATACTTTCTTATTAATTCTTCGGAATTTTTTTCTTCCTCTCCTTGTTCCATTACAAACCAGTCTAGGAATTGCATAGTTCGATAATCTTTAGTGTTATAAGCTGAATCATATATATTATGAATTGATTCAGTAATATATTGTTCATGTTTTAAAGATTCATCTAAAGGAATCTTATGATTTGAATATGTTGTGTTCGGTGCCTTTATTTCGCCTAAAGAGATTTTCTTTCCATTATTTTGCATATATTGCATTATGAGCATAGCATGATCTCTTTCCTCTTGTGCTTGAACTTTAAACCAATTTCCAAATCCGTCTAAACCCTCATCATAATAATAATTTGACATATCTAAGTAAAGATAAGCAGAAAATAATTCCTTATTTATCTGATCATTTAGTAAGCTAACAATTTTTTCGTTTAACATAGTTTCTCCTTTTCATAAAAATTTTAATTTATATATTATAATAATACCCTAAATATATATGTTAAAACAATTTATTATTTAATAAATCACTTCTTTAAAAGAATAACATAAAATATATGGAGGTGATTTCAATGGAAAAAGTTGTTGTAACAGGATTTAGTCAAAATAGGTATTTATTAATGTTATTAGAATTAAGCGAAAATAACTATATTTGCAATAAAGTTATTGGTTTTAGTACAACAGAAAAAATTGCAGTTCACAGCATATTAAGTTCAGGTAATATTGTATATTTAGCTGATTCATTTAATAATAAAATATACAAGTACAATTTTGACAATTATGAATTTGACGAAACTACAGTAGGAAGAGATCCCAGGCATATGTGTTTAAACAATGAGAACATGTTTGTTACTAACTTTGAATCAGATAGTATTTCTGTAATAGATTTAGAAGACTTTACACTAACAGGCTCAATTCCAGCAGATATTAAGCCTCATGATACAATTTGTAATGGAAAAATCAATAAGCTATATACTTCATGCTATGAAGAAAATAAAATATTGGAGTATGATTTAAGCAATGGCATAAAAAGGTATTTTTATACAGAAGGAAAGCCAATGCATCTTTTTTTATCAGAGAAAAATATTATTGTCATGACATACTATGTTAATGGTTGCTTATATACTAAAATTAATTTTATTAATACAGATACAGGCAAAATGGAAAAGGTTATTGATATAGAAGGTTTAATATCTAATTTTGAATTAGATATTAGAAGTGATTTGCTATATCTAATAAATATTGTAGAAAAAAGCATCTATATAATTGATGTTAAAAAAAGAGAAATTGTTAAACAAATATTCTTAGGAGGATATCCTGAAGGATTAACATTTACAGTTGATAAAATATTAGTCACTAATTCTAAAAAAAATCAAATAAACATAATAGATAAAGAAACATTAACAGTTTTAAATAATATTGATTTAAATTTTATTCCAGAATGTATAAAAGCTATTAATTGAGTTCAGTTAACTTGCATATTCTGCATAATTATAGATTAGTTACATGACGTAAATTCAGTAAAATTTAGAGAAATAATAAAACATTATTATGTAAAGTCAAAATCTGTTGAATTTAGAAACTTTACATATATGTAAAAATATGTTAAGATTATAAATAACACTAAGCAAAGAGTGTAAAATGAATGAGGATGATATTATATGATTATTTATGAAAATATAACGAAAAGATATGATGATATAACCATTATAGACAACCTGAACTTGACCATAAATGATGGAGAATTTGTAGTTCTTATTGGTCCTTCAGGTTGTGGGAAAACGACTACTTTAAAAATGGTAAATAGATTAATTAAATTTAATAAAGGTAAGATATACATAGATGATAAAAATATAAAAGATATAAATCCTGTTGAACTTCGCAGAAAAATTGGTTATGTAATCCAACAAATTGGATTGTTTCCAAATATGACTATAGAAGAAAATATTGCAGTTGTGCCTAAATTATTAAAATGGAGCAAAGAAAAACGAAATAAAAGAGTTAGAGAATTATTAGAGATGGTTAATTTACCATATGAAGAAAATGCTAAGAAGTATCCTAATGAATTAAGTGGTGGCCAACAGCAACGTATTGGTGTACTAAGGGCCTTAGCTGCAGGACCTCCTATAATATTGATGGACGAGCCTTTTGGAGCTTTAGACCCTATTAGCAGAGACAGTCTTCAGGATGAATTAAAAAATTTACAAAAAAAGCTACATAAAACTATAATTTTTGTTACTCATGATATGGATGAAGCGGTAAAATTAGCAGATAGAATTGTATTCATGGCAGAAGGTAAAATTTTACAAGCAGCATCTCCTGAAGATATGCTTAATAAACCAGCACATCCATTAATAAGTAAGTTTATGGGTAAACTTTCTTATTCTCGTAGTGGTAATGACTTAACATGTTCAGATGTTATGAAGGAAAGGGTTTTAACTGTTTCAGCAACTAAAAAAACCCTTGAGTGCATTGAACTTATGAAGCAAAAAGAATTAAATTCAGCTATCATAGTTGATGACAACGATAAGTTTGAAGGTATTGTTACTATTGAATGTATACGGGAATCAGGAAAACCTGGTGAGATGATTTCTAAAATAGTAAATAGTGATGTACCTACGGTTTTAATAAATACTAACGCTAAAGACGCTTTTGAAAAACTTATAGAAATAAAGGCTGACTATTTAGTAGTTTTAAATAGAAATAAAACAGTAGCTGGCATTATAACACGAACTAGTATGACTAAAGCTTTAGCTAGTGTAGTTTGGGGTGAAGAAAATTGAATAAAATATTAGAATTTTTAGAAAGATATGGAGATATGCTTATTAAAGCAATTTTGGTGCACCTCCAATATGTTTTTATTTCTGTAGGTATAGGATTTATTATAGCACTTATCTTAGGGATATTTTTATCTAGATTTAATAAACTTTCAAAGATAATTATTCCCATATTAGGTGTGTTTCAAACGATACCAGGATTAGTTTTTATAGGAATTCTCTTTATATATTTGGGAATGAATCCTATAACAGTAATTATAGCTCTTACAATATATGCAATATTCCCAATATTAAAAAATACCTACACAGGTATTTTAGATGTAGACAAGAGTTTGAAAGAAGCTGCTAAAGGTTGTGGAATGAATAATATGCAAATTTTATTTAAAGTAGAATTACCCCTTGCTATGAGTTCTATTTTTAGTGGTCTTCGAATGGCAACAATTTATACAGTTAGTTGGGCAGTATTGACAGCAATGATTGGACTAGGAGGTCTAGGGGAATTTGTTTATAGAGGAATCGAAACTAATAATCAAGCTTTAATTATTGGTGGTGCGCTGCCATCAGCTATTTTAGCAATGTGTCTTGGATATTTAATTGATTTACTTCAAAACAAAATTACGCCTCGTGGTCTGAAAGGAGAGAAGTAATTTGAAACTAGATAAAGTTTTTGAACATTTATATTTAGTTGCTATGGCGAGCTTATTTGCTACAATGATTGGTTTAATACTAGGTGTTATTTGTTATTTATTTAAACCAACAAGAAAAATTATTCTATGGGTAGTTGATTTATTGCAAACTATTCCTGCATTAGCTTTACTTGGACTAATAATGATTGCATTTGGAGCAACTGGAACAACAGTTATAGTGGGCTTAATGCTTTATTCTTTACTGCCAATCGTAAGAAATACATATGTTGGATTAGAAAATATTGCCCCAGGTGTAAAAGAAGCTGCTAAAGGAATGGGTATGACTAAAATACAAAGATTGTTTAAAGTAGAGTTACCGTTAGCTTTTCCGATGGTTTTTACTGGTATTAGAATAGCTGTAGTAACATCTATTGGAACTGCTGTATTTGGAGCTATTGTAGGAGGCGGAGGTCTTGGATCAATAATTAATAGAGCAATACTAATCCAAGACATGGAGACTTTAATTCAAGCTACTATAACACTTATGATAATGGCTGTAGCTTTTGATATTGGAATGGGATTTATAGAAAATAAACTTAAAGCTAGATAAAAAAATGGAGGATATAAAATGAAAAAAAACATTAGTTTACTTTTAATAACAATTTTGTTAATTGTAACAGTTGTAGCGTGTAGCAATGGTGGAGATGAAAATACTGAAATAGTATTACTTAGTGGACATTTTTCTGAAATTGAAATTTTGATGCAAATGGCAGGAATTTTAATTGAAGAAAATACGGATTTAGATGTGAAATTCCATGATTCAATGCAAACGGTTTCTGGAGCAAATGCAAATCAATCCAAAGAAGTTGATTTATTTGTATCATATGATGGTACACATTTAACAACTTTATTAGGCTTGGATACAGTAGATGTACCTGAAGGAGAAGAACTCTTTGATTGGGTAAAAAAGAAAGGCTCTGAAGAATTAGGACTTACATTAACAGATAAATTTGGTTTTGAAAATACTTATGCTATAGCAGTTAGAAGAGAATTTGCAGAAAAAAATAATATTGTTACAATTAGCGATTTAGTACCATATACAAAGGATTTGATATTTGGAGCAGAACATGAATTTTTTGATGAGGAAGCTTCAATGCGTTTTGAACCATTTAATGAAAAGTATGGAATTGAATGGGCAGATAGTAAGTCTATAGATATAGGTCTTAAATATGCAGCTATGGATAATAATAATATTGATGTTACCATGGCTTACTCAACGGATGGATTAATAAAAAAATCTAATTTAATTGTTTTGGAAGATGATAAGTCTTTCTTCCCACAATATTATGGAGCATACCAAATTAGAGACACTCTTTTTGAAGAATATGAAGAAACTGCACCTAATCTACAAGAAGTGTTAAATAGTTTATCAGATAAAATCAATAATGAAACAATGACAGAGTTAAATTACTTAGTAGATGTTGAGGGACAAGATCCTTATGATGTAGCAAAACAATTTTTAGTTCAAATAGGCTTATCTAAATAAATAATTAAAAAACCCCACTAGTGGGGTTTTTTAATTATATAAGTGAATCTGAAGTCAACGTATTTATTATTTTACCGAAAATTTCTTCAGGATTTGAATCCCATTTTTTACAGATATTTTTTGCTAAATTTTCTGTGGGAACATTTATACTGAGATTAAATATTACGGATTCGTTTTCAGTAACTTGAAGAGATACAATATATTCGTCGTCTTTTCTTTTATAATAGTGACCAAGTAATTCTCTTTGCTTTTTTATTTCTTTTTTCAAATGTGAATAATTTAAATTTACATCTTCTATAAAATATTCTGGTAGTTTGTCTCCAAACATTTCTAGAACTGCTTTACCTGCATCTGAAATAGAGTAGTATTCATTACCATTCTTTGAATAAAGCTCAATAAATTTAGAATCACACAAGTCACTTAGCATTAGTTGTAAAGTGAAATAATCCATATTGTTATGTTCTAAGGTATAATTCGTCAATTCGTTGTTAGTAAGAGGAAGATTAATGTAGTCTATAATATATAACAGTTTTAATTTATCTTGTGCAATTTTGCCATTTCCCAATTTTAATACCTCCAGATATTTTATCTTATTATATCAAAAATTAAAATAATAACAATAAAAATTGAAAATTATGTAAGTAGACTTTTTCTTAATATTATTATAAAATATATTTAAGTAAAAATAAAGGGGAATTAAATGAAAAAAAGATTTTTTAAAATTTTAACTTTAATTGCAGTTGTTGTTTTATTCACAGGCTGTGGTGTTGATGATAAACCTACTATAGAAGAAGATAATCAACATGAAGATGTACCTACTAATAAGGAAAATGAAGCTGAAAATGAAGATTCTAAAGATGAAAAAAATGAAGAAATTATTACTGAAGAAGAACAGAATCCAATAGACTCAATAGATTTAACGAAAGAACCTAATGAGTTAGGAGAGATTATGATTCTTATGTATCACGGTATAGGTGAGGAAGAAACAGTGTGGCAAAGAACTGCTGCTAATTTTCGCAAGGATTTGGAATATATGTATAAAAATGGATATCGTATGATAAGTTTAAATGATTATGCAAAAGGAGAAATATATACAGAAGAAGGATATACTCCGATTATTTTGACTTTTGATGATGGAAGACAAAATAATTTTAATTTAATAGAAGAAAATGGCGAAATGGTTATAGATTCGAATTGTGCTGTAGGTATTTTAGAAGAATTTAAATCTAAATATCCAGATTTCAATGTAACAGCTAGTTTTTTTCTTGGAACAAATCCATTTGGACAAATTGATTATGCTGAGCAAAAACTTAACTGGTTAATTGAAAATGATTATGACATAGGAAATCATACCTATAGCCATAATAAAATGGAACTTTTAACAGGAGAGGAAATACAAGCAGAAATTGGCTCAGTTAACAATATCATTGGAGAATATATTTCAGATTATTCAGTAGAAACTTTAGCATTGCCTCATGGTAGTAATCCTAATGATGAATTTATTAATGACATGTTAGAAGGAGAATATGAAGGTAATAGTTATAAAACGGTAGCTGTTTTAGATGTAGGTTGGAGACCTGCATACTCACCTTTTGATACATTAACTGATTTTAAAAGTTTATATCGAGTAACAGCAAGTGAAATAGATGTTGATGGTTGTGGAATGTATGATTATTTTAAACAGTTTGAAGAAAATAAAAGAGAAAGATTTATTAGTGATGGATTTTCAGAGGTAATAACAATTCCTGAAAGACACAAAGAATATTTAAATATGGATATGGTAGGAGACATGCTAGTAAATATATATTAATAATATTAAAGAAATGGTATTCAATATTATTTGGAAAAATTACTAAAATGATAATTTTCTTAGAAGGGGAAATTATCATTTTTTTATTTATTAACTTTGCATTTTTGAAATTATGGTATACTATATAAATATAAAAAATTATTTTAATTAAGATAAGGGGAGAATTATGAAATCAAAATTTCAAGAATTAATTTCAAAAAGTGAAAATATAGTTTTTTTTGGAGGAGCGGGAGTATCCACTGAAAGTGGCATTCCAGATTTTCGAAGTGTGGATGGTTTATATAATCAAAAATATGATTATCCACCAGAAATAATTTTATCCCATAGATTCTTTGTAAATAATATTGATAATTTTTATGATTTTTATAGAGATAAAATGTTATGTTTAGATGCTAAACCAAACACGACTCATATAAAACTTGCAAAACTTGAAAAAATGGGGAAGTTAAAAGCCATTATAACTCAAAATATAGATGGACTTCATCAAATAGCAGGTAGTAAAAATGTTTTAGAGCTTCATGGGTCAGTACATCGTAATTATTGTACAAAATGTAATAAATTTTATAATGTTGAAACAATTATTAATAGTAATAAAGTACCTGAATGTGATTGTGGAGGTATAATTAAACCTGATGTAGTGCTTTATGATGAAGTTCTTAATAGCGATGTTTTAGAAAAATCAGTTAAATATATAGAGAATGCAGATGTTTTAATAGTTGGAGGTACTTCTCTTGTTGTTTATCCAGCAGCAGGATTGCTTAATTATTATAGAGGAAATAAATTAGTACTCATTAATAAATCAATAACATCTATGGATAAAAAAGCAAATCTAGTAATAAATGATAGTATAGGAAAAGTATTTGAAGAATTGCAATTATAGATATGTTTAGCTTAAATCAGCTAATCTATATTTATTACCAGTTAACTGTAATACAATACCTTTCATTTCTAGCATTGTTATAGTACTTAATATATCATTAGTTGATATATTTGTACTATTATTTATATCAAATATTGTTTTTTCACCTGATTTGAGAGAGTCTATTATTTTTATTTCATTTTCATTTAAATTATTATAAAAGATTTTATTTTTACAACTAATTAGATTTTTTAACTCTAAAATTTCTTCTATTATATCGTCTAAACATGTGGTAATTTTAGCTCCGTCTTTAATTAATGCATTAGTTCCTTTGCTGTATAAACTATCAATGTTACCTGGAACTGCAAATATATCCTTACCTTGATTGGCCGCGTGACTAACAGTTATAAGGGTACCGCTTTTTTCTTGAGCTTCAATTACTAAAACACCATCTGATAATCCACTAATAATTCTATTTCGAATTGGAAAGTTAGCAGGCATGGGTTTCATATCAAAGGGGAATTCAGTTATAATAACTCCATCATTTTTTAAAATTTCATTGTATAGTTCTTCGTTTTTTTTCGGATAAATGACATTAATTCCACATCCAATTATTCCAATAGTTTTAGCATTATATTTTAGTGCATTTTTGTGAGCGATAGTATCAATACCGGTTGCCAATCCACTTACTATGGTTACTCCTAATTCAGATAGTTCTTTAGTAAATTTACCAGCCACCCATTTACCATAGTTTGTTGCTTTACGTGAGCCTATTACAGCAATAGATAAATTATTCGCGCAATTTAAATTCCCCTTATAATATAAAATATAAGGTGCACCATTGATATTTCTAAGTTTCTTAGGATAAGCTAAATCAAAATAAGTAATAATCTTTGCATTTTGTTCTTCTAGTTTTTTAATTAATTTATACTCAAAATTATCCTTTTTTTTAATTAATTCATTAATAATTTTAAAATCTAAAATATTTAAATTATGTCTTTCTTCTTCGAAATTGTACCACAACTCTTTAGGACTACCAAAGTATTCAAGAAGTTTTTCGATTTTTCCATTGCCTACACCATTGACAGAGTTGAGCCAAGCTAATGCTATTTGGTTAGCATTTAATTTATCCATAGTTTCCTCCGAATAATTATAACTTTAACTCCAATATTAATTTCAATTTATACATATTTACATCTTACATATAAAGTTAACACAATTTTTTTTGATTGTTATATTAATTCCAATATTTTCTGTCTAAACTCCTATATTGAATGGCTTCTGCAATATGCTTTGTTTCAATACTGTCACTGCATTCTAAGTCAGCTATTGTTCTAGAAACCTTAAGTATTTTATTATATGCTCTAGCACTTAAACCTAAAACTTCAAATGCATTTTTTAAAAGTAATTCTGATTCTTTGTTCACAATACAATATTTTAATATATGTTTACCACTTAGTTCGGAGTTTGTCATAATTCCAATACTCTTATATCTTTTTTGTTGAATGTTCCTTGTTCTAATTATCCTATTTTTTATTGATTCGGATGATTCCTCAAGTCTAGTATCTTTTAAATCATCATATTTTACAGGAAAGACCTCTAATTGAATATCTACACGATTTAATAAAGGACCAGATATCTTACTTAGATATTTGTCTATTTGTCCTTGATTGCAGGAACATTCATGAGTTGGGTCCCCTAAATAACCGCAAGGACAGGGGTTCATAGATGCTACCATCATGAACTTGGCAGGAAATGTAAAGGAACCATTTGCTCTAGAGATGGATATGTTTCCATCTTCCATAGGTTGTCTTAATACTTCAAGTACGTTTTTAGGAAATTCAGGTATTTCATCAAGAAATAAAACACCGTAATGAGCCAAAGATACCTCTCCTGGACTAGGTTTACTACCTCCTCCGGCCATAGCTACCCGAGATGAAGTGTGATGAGGTGAACGGAAAGGACGCTTTTTAATTAACCCTTTTTTGTTTAGCAAACCTGATATGCTATATATTTTAGTAACTTCCATTGATTCTTCTAATGTTAAATCAGGAAGAATTGTTGGTATACGTCTGGCTATCATTGTTTTACCTGAGCCTGGGCTTCCAAGAAGCAAAAGGTTGTGCGCACCTGCAGCAGCGATTTCTACAGCTCTTTTCATGGCAGGTTGTCCTTTAATGTCTGAAAAATCTTCGGTAAAGCTATCTATATTTGTTATAGAGTCATAAGTTATATGATAAGAATCAATTAATAATTTATCGTTTAAGTAATCTACTAAGTCATTTAAATTTTCTACTGGTATAATTTCAATTTTTTCAATTACACCACATTCCTCTTTATTATCCATAGGAATTATTATTCTTTCAAAATTGTTTTTAAGCATTGAAATTGTCATTGGTAAGGCTCCATCTATAGCAGTTATTTTACCATCTAAAGAAAGCTCTCCAATAATACAAGTTTTTTCATCTATTTTATTTTTTATTATTTTACTAGCAGTTAAGATTCCTATTGCAATAGGTAGGTCGATTTGGCTCCCTTCCTTTTTTAAATTTGCAGGAGCTAAATTAACAGTAATTCTGCTGACAGGGAATTTAAAACCACTGTTTTTTATAGCAGAACGTACTCTTTCTTTGGATTCTCTAATCGAAATATCAGGAAGTCCTACAATTGTAAAGTTTGGCAATCCTCCTGACAAATCTGTTTCAACATCAATTTCATAACCGTTGAGACCACATAAAACACATGTTTTTACTTTTGAAAGCATATATCCTCCAATAGACCACAATATAAGTAGAAAACGTTTCTTCCGATAATTATATAATATTTCTACAAAAATTTCAACACACTAATGGAATTATTTAACAATTTAATATATTTGACATATTTATAAGTTAAATAAAGTTACATTGATTGTATAATTTTAAACAGCACCTATTGACAAATAAAAAAATGTATTATAAGGTATACCATATTGATAAGCTAATATTAAAATATAAATAATAGCATAGAAGCAACAGGTATTGGAGGAAGTAATGAAAAATTTAGTTATAGTAGAATCACCGGCAAAGGCTAAAACAATAGGGAAATTTTTGGGAAAAAACTATACTGTAAAAGCTTCTGTAGGACATGTTCGCGATTTGCCAAAAAGTAAGTTGGGAATTGATATTGATAATAACTTTGAACCTAATTATATAACTATTAGAGGCAAGGGTGATGTAATAAAAGAATTAAAAAAGGAAGCTAAAAAAGCAGACAACGTATTTTTAGCAACTGACCCAGATAGAGAAGGTGAGGCTATATCATGGCATCTAGCTAACATTTTAAAATTAGATGATAGCAAAGATATTAGAATAGAATTTAATGAAATAACAAAGGATGCTATAAAAAAGGCTAGTAAAAATCCGAGAAAAATAAATCTTAATGTAGTTGATGCACAACAGGCAAGGCGTATGCTTGATAGACTAGTTGGTTACAATATAAGTCCGTTATTATGGAAAAAGATTGAAAAAGGTTTAAGTGCAGGAAGAGTTCAATCAGTGGCGTTAAAGTTAGTAATTGATAAAGAAAGACAAATTATTGACTTTAAACCAGAGGAATATTGGTCATTAGATTTAGAATTAAAAAAAGAAAGAAAAAAAATAGTTGCAAAATATATTGGAAAAATTATTAATGAGAAAATTAGTAAGGGTAAAATAAATAATGAAGAAGAAGTAAATGCAATTATAAGTAGCATAGATGAAAAAACAATACCTGTTTATAAGATAAATAAAACAAAGAGTCATTCAAGGCCGAGTGCACCTTTTACAACTAGTAGTCTACAACAAGAAGCAAATAGGAAGTTAAACTTTACAGCTAGGAAAACAATGATGTTAGCACAACAACTTTATGAAGGAATTAGCATAAAGGGTGAAGGAAGTGTTGGACTTGTAACTTATATCAGAACTGATTCAAATAGATTGTCAGATGAGGCTATGTCAAGTGTAAAAGATTATATATTATCTAACTATGGTGAAAAATACTTTAAAAGCAGAGTATTTACAAAATCTAAGAAGAATGAAAGTAAGGTGCAGGATGCTCATGAAGCTATCAGGCCTACATCAGTATTAAGAAGTCCAGAAAGTATTAAGGATAATCTTAGTAACGATCAGTTCAAATTATATAGTTTAATTTGGAAAAGATTTGTTGCATGTCAGATGACAGATGCAATATATGATGTAACAAAGGTTATTTTAAATAGTAATAATAATATTTTTGAAATAAATGGAAGAATTCTTGCATTTAATGGATATAAGGCTGTTTACAATTATAAAGATGGCTCCGAAGATAAAATACTACCTGATATAGGAGAACAAGATAAATTAGAAATTATAAAAATTAATCCTGAACAACATTTTACTCAACCTCCTGCAAGATATACAGAGGCAAGTTTAATTAAGGATTTAGAAGAAAAAGGAATTGGAAGACCAAGCACATATGCTCCTACCATTTCCACCATTACTAATAGAGATTATGTTATAAAGGACAAGGGAAATCTTCTTCCCACCGATATGGGGTTTCTTGTTACAGAAATGATGGAAAAATATTTTCCTGAAATTATTAATGAGAAGTTTACTGCTGAAATGGAAGATAATTTAGACGAAATTGCTACGGGCAAAACTGATTGGCACGATGTAATTAAAAATTTTTATAAAGATTTTAAATCCTATCTTGATATAGCAGAAAAAGAAATGGAAAAGATAGAAATAAAAGATGAAGTAAGTGATGTGCAATGTGAAAATTGCGGAGAATACATGGTAGTTAAAAAGGGGAGATACGGAAAGTTTTTAGCATGTCCTAATTATCCAGAGTGCAAAAATACTAAACCACTTAAGGAAAAGGAAGCAGCAGAAGAAACAAATGAAACATGTGAAAAATGTGGGTCTAAAATGCTAAAAAGAAAAGGAAGATATGGAGATTTTTTAGCTTGCTCAAATTATCCGGAATGTAAGAATACGAAACCTATAGTGAAGGAATTAGATGTTGATTGTCCACAATGTGGCCATAAACTAGCTATTAAGTATTCTAAGGCTGGGAGAAGATTTTTTGGTTGCACTAATTATCCTGACTGTAATTTTTTATCATGGTATGAGCCAACTAATGAAAAATGCAAAAACTGCGGAAGTATGATGGTATTAAAAAATAATAAAGCAACATGTACAAATAAAAATTGCAGTAGTAAAGAATAATAAATAATTTATATTGTAAAAATATTAAAATAATATTAATAAAATATAAAAATTAATATTGCCAAAGGAATTATGCTATGATATACTAATCTTAATTACGCACAGATTTAGATCATGCGAGAGTTGTGCCGAAAGGTCTTTTGCTTGAGATGATATTTCTGGAGGTAAAAACAAAAGGAGGAAAATTATTTATGGCAATACTTAACATGAAAAAATTGCTAGAAGCAGGTGTTCATTTTGGTCACCAAACAAGAAGATGGAACCCTAAAATGGCAGAGTATATCTTTACAGAAAGAAATGGTATCTATATAATTGACTTGGCAAAAACAAGCGGTAAAATAGATAAAGCATATGAATTTGTTAAAGAACTTTCTGCAAATGGTGAAGAAATTTTGTTTGTTGGAACAAAAAAACAAGCTCAAGAATCTACTAGATTAGAAGCTAGTAGATGTGGCATGCATTATGTAAGTCAAAGATGGCTTGGAGGTATGTTAACTAACTATAGTACTATAAGAAAGAGAATTGACAGATTAAACAAATTAAAGGCTATGGAAGAAGATGGAACATTCGAACTTCTTACAAAAAAGGAAGTAATTAAGTTGAGAAATGAAGCTGAAAGACTTGAAAAGTTTTTAGGTGGAATTAAGAACATGGAAAAAGTTCCTGGTGCTTTATTTATTGTAGATCCACGTAAAGAAAGAATAGCTGTCCAAGAAGCTAAAATATTAGGAATTCCTATTATAGCAATAGTTGATACTAACTGCGATCCAGATGAAATAGATTACGTTATTCCTGGTAATGATGATGCTATTAGAGCTGTTAAACTATTAACTGCTACTATGGCTGACGCTGTTTTAGAAGGAAAACAAGGTGTTCAAATGGAAGAAGAGCCTAAGGATGCAATAACAGAAGAAGAATTCGAAAAAGTAGAAGAAACAACAGAAACAACAGAAACAGTAGAAAAATAGATAAAAAAAATAAAGTAAGGGGTTAGGAAATTTTTCCTTACACCTTGCTTTTTTAAATTTTGGAGGTAATTAAATGGAAATAACAGCTTCAATGGTAAAAGAACTTAGAGAAAGAACTAATGCAGGCATGATGGACTGCAAAAAAGCTTTAAAAGAAGTAAATGGAGATATAGAAAAGGCTGTAGACGTATTGAGAGAAAAAGGTCTTTCACAAGCAGCTAAAAAATCTGGAAGAGTTGCGGCAGAAGGATTATCTACTGCTATAGTTTCAGAAGACGGTAAGAAGGGAACTGTAATAGAGGTTAACTCTGAAACAGACTTTGTTGCTAAAAATGAAGAATTTAAATTGTTTGTAGAAGAACTAGCACAAATAGTAATAAAAAATGATTATACAGATGTAGAAACTTTAAAAGCAGCTGTATTAACGGATGGAAAAACTGTTCAAGAAGTATTAACAGAAAAAATTGCAAGAATAGGCGAAAATATGTCAATTCGAAGATTTGCAACAGAACAAGTTTCTAATGGTGCTGTTGTATCTTATATTCATGGTGGTGGTAAAATTTCTGTTATTGTTGCTTTAGAATCTGAAGGAGATAAGTCTGCTCTTGAAGAACTAGGAAAAGATTTAGCAATGCAAGTTGCAGCAATGAATCCAAAATATATATCTAGAGATGATGTTGATAAAGATTTCATAGCACATGAGAGGGAAATTCTTATAGCACAAGCATTGAATGAAGGAAAACCACAAAATATAGTTGAAAAAATGGTTGAAGGAAGACTTAATAAAGAGCTTAAAGAAGTATGTTTATTAGAGCAAATTTTTGTTAAGGATTCAGATTTAACAGTTAAAAAAGTAATAAGTAATACTGCAGCAAAGATAGGAAAAGACATCAAGATTGCTGGAGTACAGAGATTTGAAGTAGGTGCAGGGTTAGAAAAGAAAGAAGAAAACTTTGCAGATGAAGTAGCAAAACAAATCGGTCTATAATCCTGAAAAAGAATAATCTTTATCAAGGAAAAATAAATGGAGAACTGCATGGTTCTCCATTAATTAAAATAAGAGTGTTCAGGAGGGTAAAATGGACTGTAAATATAAGAGAATAATTTTAAAAATAAGCGGTGAAGCGTTGTCTGGGGGTGCTGGCCATGGTATAAGTGAAGAAATAATCACTAGAATCTCCTATGTAATTAAGAAAATAAGCAGTTTAGGTGTAGAAGTAGCTATCGTAGTTGGTGGCGGAAACTTCTGGAGAGGCGCTAGTGCTAAAGATATGGATAGAACTACCTCAGATTATATGGGCATGCTAGGAACTATAATAAACAGTTTGGCATTTCAAGATGCTCTTGAAAAAATTGATGTTGAAACCAGAGTTCAAACAGCAATAGAAATGAGACAAATTGCAGAGCCTTATATTCGTAGAAAAGCTGTGAGACATTTGGAAAAAGGTAGAGTTGTAATTTTTTCCGGTGGTTCAGGTAACCCTTATTTTTCTACAGATACAACTGCAGCGCTTAGAGCAGCAGAAATCAATGCAGACATAATACTCCTTGCTAAAAATGGTGTAGATGGCGTTTATAGTGATGATCCAAAGAAAAATCCAGATTCAATAAAATATGAAGAACTCAAATATATTGATGTTCTGAATAAAGGACTTAAGATAATGGACTCAACTGCAACATCATTATGTATGGATAATAAAATTCCTATTCTAGTTTTTGGTATTGAGAATCCGGAAAATATTGAAAAAATTGTTACAGGAGATAGTATAGGAACAATAATTAAGGAGGTATAATATGTATAAAGAATTAATTTCACAATCTAAAGAAAGTATGGGTAAATCTATTAATTTTCTTAAGGAAGATTTGGCGTCTATTAGAGCAGGAAAGGCTAACCCAAAACTCGTTGATAAAATTCAAGTAAGTTATTATGGTACTATGACCCCTTTAAATCAAATTGCTAATATATCAGTACCTGAGCCTAGAACTATATTAATTCAACCATGGGATGGAAATGCATTAAAAGAAATAGAAAAAGCTATCATGTCATCTGATTTAGGTATTAATCCTTCAAATGATGGTAAAATCATTAGACTTGTAATTCCACAATTAACTGAAGAAAGAAGAAGGGAACTTTTAAAATTAGTTAAAAAAGAAACTGAAAATGCAAAAATTGCAATTAGGAATATAAGAAGAGATGCTAATGATGAATTTAAAAAAATGGAAAAAGAAAGCCAAATCACTAAAGACGATCATAAAAAGGCAGAAACTGAAATCCAAAAGGTAACTGATGAATTTATTGGTCAAATAGACGATATATATAAAAGTAAAGAAAAAGAAATATTAGAGGTTTGATTTAATGGATAATGTACTTGGTTATCCATTAAGAGAAGCTTTAAAATTTATTGAAGAGAAAAATAGTAAAATAATTAAAATTATAAAAATTACAGGAACAAACAAAAAGTTTAATGATTTACATAAACCATATGTTATTAGAGAAAATTCTAATAACAATTATGTTACATTGTTTGTATCTTATTATTAGTCTGTAGTACAGGCTTGTGAATATAAATCATAAGCCTGTTAGTAATGTTTGAAAATTGTGAGGCTGAAAAATATGAATTTAGAAGACCAGGTAATGAATGGAATAATTCCTAAACATGTTGCAGTAATTATGGATGGTAATAGAAGATGGGCAAAACAAAAATTGCTACCTGCAAAATTAGGACATAGAGAGGGTTCTTTAAGAGTTATTGATTTAGTAAGAACCTCAGTTCAAATTGGAATAAAATATTTATCAATATTTGCCTTTTCAACTGAAAATTGGAGTAGAGATAGACATGAAGTAGATTATTTGATGAACTTATTAGTTGATTTTATAAATAAGGAATTAAATTATTTAAATAAAAATAATGTAAAAGTTAGATTAATGGGTAATTTAGAAGATTTGCCTGAAAATACAAGAAATGAAGTTAACCGTGCAATAGAATTTACGAAAAATAATACAGGACTTAGTTTAAATATAGCATTAAGTTATGGCTCAAGAGGTGAAATTATAAATGCTATTAAGAAAATAATAATTGACTATGATAATAATGAAATTAATATAGATGAAATAAATGAAGATAACTTTGCAAAATATTTATATACATATGATATACCTGACCCTGACTTATTGATAAGGACAAGTGGAGAAATGAGACTAAGTAATTTTTTATTATATCAACTTGCTTATACAGAATTTTATTTTACAAATATATTATGGCCAGATTTTAAAAAAGAAGAATATTTAAAAGCAATTAATAACTTTCAACAAAGAAAGAGAAGGTACGGAAATTAGGAAGGTGTCATTATGAGACAAAGAGTTGTTACAGGAGTTTTAGGTGGGGCATTCATTGCTTTTGTTACATATTATGGTGGTATCCTATATGACTTTGTATATTTTGGAATAACATGCATAGCTATTTATGAACTTTCAAAAACCTTATTTAATAGTGGTTTTAAGTATGGTGCTATAATAAACTACTTATTTGCTATATCTTTATTTGTTGCCAAAATTAATGATTATTTGATTTATTTTAATTTTATATTATTTTTGTATATATCATTCAATTTTGTTATGTTTATATTTAACAAAAAAATTAACCTAAAGATAATGTCGCAAATAATATTTGTAGGTTCATATGTTGTATTTTTTATGTATCATATGATTTTGATGAACAACTCAAAGTTTGTATGGATTGTTTATATTATTGCCTTCGGTTCTGATACCTTTGCATATTTTACTGGAAAATTATTTGGTAGACATAAATTGTATCCCCAAGTCAGTCCAAATAAAACTATTGAAGGGGCTATTGGAGGAATACTTGGCTGTACTATAATTTCTTTATTTTATTTTGATTATTTAAGAATAAATAAATATATTTACATTATAATATTTAGTGTGAGTGCATCTGTCTTTTCAATGTTAGGAGATCTTGCAGCATCTAAAATAAAAAGAGAATATAAAATAAAAGACTTTGGTAACTTTTTACCAGGTCATGGTGGTATTTTAGATAGATTTGACAGTGTTTTATTTGTAGCACCTGTTGTATATTACTTTATAAACCACTTTATATAAATTGGAGGGAATAATATTGACAATAATTGCATCAATACTAATATTTTCAATTATAGTACTTGTTCATGAATACGGTCACTATAAAGCAGCTAAAAGTGTTGGAATAAAAGTTTACGAATTTGCTATAGGAATGGGACCCGTATTATTTAAAAAGGAAAAAAATGATACTGTTTATTCAATCAGGGCTATACCTATTGGTGGATTTGTACAAATGGAAGGCGAAGAAGAAGACATAAAAACTAAAACTAGTTATAGTACTAAAACAGTGTGGCAAAGGTTTAAAGTAGTGGCAGCAGGGCCAATAATGAACTATATATTGGCATTAGTTCTTTTTATTATTATAGCATTTTCCTTTGGGGTTGCTGGAAATATAATAGATATTATAGATGAAAATTCTAATGAATATGCAGCAGGAATTAGATCAGGAGATAAAATTATATCTGTTAATGGAGAAAAAGCATATATTTGGGAAGATATATTCTATGAAATAACAAATCCTGAAAATGATTATTATAATATAAATATTGAAAGAAACGGTGAAATTAAAGAATATAAAATTAATAATAATTATAGAAAGATAGTGGGAATTACTTCAACATTAATAGATGGAGAAACTACAACTGTTGTAACACCTACTGATATGAATTCTCCAGCATATAAAGCCGGCATAAAGGATAAAGATAAGGTTATAAAAATTAATGATGTACCAGTTGATACATGGGAAGAGCTTACAGCAGAAATAGATAATTCTGTAGGAGATTCTCCAATTCAAGTTACAGTTGATAGGGATGGTGAATTGTTTGATTATAACATTGTTCCAGTTGAGCAAATCTCTGTAAGGTATAATACTCAAATAGAAAAGTCTTTTGTTTCGGCAATAGCATCATCAGCTTATAAAACGGTATATTATATAGAACTTATGTTTAAGACTATAGTTCAATTAGTTACAGGACAATTAGGAAGTGATGCACTAGGTGGACCTGTTATGGTTATTAGTATGGTGGGGGAAGCTGCTGAAAGCGGTTTACTTTCATTAATGAGCTTAGCAGCATTTATAAGCATTAATCTAGGTTTTATGAATTTGTTGCCTATTCCAGCTTTAGACGGAAGTAAATTAGTATTCCTATTAATTGAAGGAATACGAGGAAAGGCTATACCAATAGAAAAAGAAGGGTATATACATTTTGTTGGATTTGTAGTATTAATTGCATTTATGTTGTTTATAACATATAAAGATATATTGAGAATATTTAGAATATAACTAGTGTAAATATATTCCATATCCTACAATTCCTAATATGGTTCGTATTGTTTCGGGAGGTTTTAATGGATCAAATTGTACGTAGAGAAAGTAAGATTGTTATGTGTGGAGATGTTCAAATAGGTGGAGGAGCTCCAGTATTAGTTCAATCTATGACAAATACTTTTACTAAGGATGTAAAGTCTACTGTTAATCAAATTTTGGAATTAGAAGAAGCTGGATGTGAGATAATAAGAGTTGCTGTGGCTGATATGGAAGATGCTGAATCTATCAAGGAAATTAAAAAGCAAATACATATTCCATTAGTAGCAGATATTCATTTTGACTATAAACTAGCATTGAAAAGTATTGAAAATGGGATAGATAAATTACGGATTAACCCTGGTAATATAGGTAGTATAGAAAGGGTTCAAAAGATAGTTGAACAAGCTAAGCCTAGAAATATCCCTATAAGAATTGGAGTAAATGCAGGTTCAATTCATAAAAAAATATTAGAAAAGTATAACGGACAGCCAACATCGATTGGTATGGTTGAAAGTGCATTGGAGCATGTTAGAATATTAGAAGATCTTGACTATGATAATATTGTTCTTTCAATGAAGGGTACTGATATTAAAATGACTATAGATGCTTATAGAATTATGGCAAAAAAAGTAAATTATCCTTTGCATTTAGGTATTACTCATGCGGGAACTTTATTTGAAGGAAGTATTAGATCTGCAATAGGAGTCGGCAGTCTTTTAGTAGATGGAATAGGTGATACAATGCGCATTTCATTGACTGATGATCCAAAAGAAGAAGTTAAAGTAGCTAGAGAAATATTAAAAAGTTTAGAACTAAGAAATTTTGGCATTAAATATATAATATGTCCTACTTGTGGAAGAACTAAAATACAATTAATTGAACTTTCTAAAAAAATTCAAGAAGGATTAAAAGATGTACATAAACCAATAACAGTTGCAATTATGGGATGCGCTGTAAATGGGCCTGGGGAGGCTAGACAGTCTGATATAGGAATAGCAGGAGGAAGTGGTGAAGCATTATTATTTAAAAAGGGTGAAATAATAAAAAAAATTAAGGAAGAAGATATAGTTAAAGTTCTTTTAAAAGAAATTGATAAAATGTAAAGAAAAAGGTTCTTGCTTTGATACAAGAACCTTTTTCTTTTAATTTAGTAGGTATTTATATACTATAGTTCTTCCAATCGATGAAGACCTTCATAGGAACTGAGTTTCTGTATGATTTCCATATGATTGTATCGTTCATTACTTTCTAAATTAATTATTGCTACTATAGCAAATTCTTTAGAATTGTTATCTCTTGTCATTTCAATGTCATTTATTTTGAAGTTTAATTTTTTACAAAGTAAAACAAACCCATCAAAATTTTCAATAGTAGGGAAAGAAGCATATATTGTCATAAATTTATTTGTTGATAAAAGCCAGTTTTCTATGCTTTTAAATAATGTCATTATAAGTAGTACAAATATTCCAACAATTATAGCTCCGGCATAAAACCCAATACCTATAGATAATCCAAGGCAAGCAGCAACCCATAATCCAGCAGCTGTAGTTAACCCCTTAACTTGATTTTTTCTTGTGACTATAATTGTACCCACTCCAAGAAAACCTATACCGCTTATTACCTGAGCACCTAATCTTGCAGGATCACCACTACTATAAGTTTCAAAAATAAATTGATTTGTCATCATAACCAAAGTTGAACTTAAGCATACAAGCATATATGTTCTAAAGCCAGCAGGTCTACTTTTTCTGCTTCGTTCTAAACCCAGTAGTCCACCAATAATTAAAGACATTATAACTCTGACTGTTACAGAAACAATGTTTAATTCATATAATATATCGATAAGTAAGCCTCCTCTTTTTTATGTTAGATTAACATAGTAATATAATTTATGTTAATAATAAAGTTATTATAACATAAATTATATCTACTGAGAGTTTTTTATTTTATTGAAAAACAAAGTTTTGTCACAAATTAAATTTCTAGTATGATATAATTAATTAAAAATTTAGTAGAGGTGGTATTATGTCTAATATTCTTATTGCAGATGACAATAAGCAAATTGCTTCAATATTAAGTGAATATGCAAAAAAAGAAGGATTTACTCCAATTGTGGCATATGATGGTAATGAAGCAATGGAAGCTTTTTATAAACATAATCCAGATATAATTTTACTAGATGTTATGATGCCAGAAATAGATGGATTTGGTGTGTGCAGAGAAATTAGAAAAAATTCTAATGTACCAATAATTATGATTACTGCAAGAGGAGAGGATTTTGAAAGAATTATGGGACTTGACATTGGAGCTGATGATTATATAGTTAAGCCATTTTCACCTGCAGAAGTTATGGCTAGGGTAAGGGCAATTATGCGAAGAATTTCTAATGATGATAATAGTAAACAACATATTTTCACTTTCGATAATCTTAAAATTAATATAAATGATTATATTGTCACGATTGATAATAAAAATGTATCCTTAACCAAAAAAGAAATAGAGATTTTGTGGACTCTTGCGACGAATAATAATAAAACTTTTACTAGGGATAATTTATTGAATAGTATATGGGGCTATGATTATTATGGTGATAGTCGTACTGTTGATTCTCATATAAAACGGTTAAGAGCAAAACTAGAAAATTTATCAAAGAAAAGTTGGGAAATAAAAACCATTTGGGGTATTGGCTATAAATTCGAGGTGAATATAGATGAAAAGTAAAATAGCAAACAAGTTAATCTTTTATTTTTCTGCTACCCTTGTCATTTTTTCTATTATCATAGGTTTAATATTCATGCATTTATTTAAAAAACATACTATAGAAATACAAAAATCAGAATTAGAAAATCGTGCAGTTATAATTGCTAATACGATATCTGAATTCATGGATAATACATCAACAAACATATATAACAGAAAAAACAGAATGCAAAGTGGGATGATGGGCAATATGCAAGGAGGGTTAGGTGTATATATCAAGAATTTAGATGATATTGCTATGGCTGATGTATGGATTGTTGATGAAAATTTAAATTTAATAACTGTAGGACAAATGGGACATAGACAATACATGTACACTGACTTACCTAATGATGCAGATATTGTGGTAAAGGATGTGTTTAAAGGTAGTACAACCTTTAGCGAAGGATTTAGCAATTTGTTGAATACTGCAACCCTTACAATTGGTACTCCTATTAAGTCTGAATCTAATATAGTTGGTGCACTTCTACTTCATTCGCCAGTTGAAGGGATAAATGATGCTCTTTATGAAGGATTTAAAATTTTAGCAATAAGTATAATATTTGGGTTAGTGTTATCTATTTTATTATCTACAATATTAGTTGTGAATTTTACAAACCCTTTGAAAAAAATGAAAAATACTGCACTTATGTTGTCTGAAGGAAATTATAAAGTTAAAACCAATATAAATCAAAGTGATGAAATTGGTGAACTTGCTTCAACAATAGATATTTTAAGCAACCGGTTAGAAATAGCAAGTCATGAAAGTAAAAAACTTCAAAATCTAAGGCGTGATTTTATTGCAAATATTTCTCATGAATTAAGAACTCCAGTAACGGTAATTAGAGGTTCACTGGAAGCACTTTGTGATGGAGTAATAATAGAACCTAATATTATTAAAGATTATCATAAACAAATGTTAAATGAAAGTAAAAGCTTAGAAAGACTTGTTAATGATTTATTAGATTTATCACGATTACAAAATACTGATTTTCAAATAGATATGCAAAAATTGAATTTGTGTGATGTTTTAAAAGATACAATAAGAAGTATAGCAAGTATTTCTAAAGATAAGAACATTGAAGTAAAGTATGAACAGGATACAGATATTTGTGTAATTAATGGAGATTATGTACGTTTACGTCAAATGTTTTTGATAATTTTAGATAATGCAATTAAGTTTTCTAATATAAATAGTATAATAAATGTTATTAAATATGAAAATACAGTTTATATAAAAGACAGCGGAATAGGAATATTAAAAGAAGATTTACCTTATATATTTGACCGTTTTTATAAGGTGAAATCTAAAGAAAATATAGAGGGAACAGGTCTTGGGCTTGCCATTGCAAAACAAATTGCGGATAGACATGATATAGATTTATCAGTAAATAGTAAAATAAGTGAGGGTACAGTGTTTAAATTTGTTCTTCCTTGACTATTTGCATCTTAAGAGTATTTACTAAATTCAATTATATTGAATTTAGTATTTCTTAATGTTATAATCAAATAGTATGAAATAAAGAGGGAGTAACATATGTTTTTTAACAGAATTTTAAATTTTGAGGAATGCAAAAGTATAAGAGATATAAAGCTTAACAAAATAGAAGTGTTGAAAAAAAGTAATAAAGTAAGAATATATGCAGAAAGCAATTGTATAGCTGATTTTTGTGATATTGATTATGCAGTTAATAAAATTAAAGAATATTTTGACAATTCTATTAATTTTGAAATTAAACTTAATTATAATTTTGATGACTCATACCTTGGTAATGATAAATTAATTAGAGAGAAGTTAAAAAGTAATTTTTATTATTTTTTAAAGAAAACATCCTTTGTAATAGAAAAAGCAGTTCATCATATAAATATTGAATTCGATAATGACCAAATTTTACTAAAGGTTCAAAATAAAATTTTGTATGATGAATTAAATAAAATGAATATAGAAGGTAAATTCATTAATATAATTAACAACTATAAATTAGCTTATAATTTCAAAATTATTTTAAATGAAGCTGAAAACGAAGCAGCTTTAACAGCACAACAATTGTTAGACGATGAGCTTAAAAAAAACATAGAGGTAATTCAAAATTCATATGATACAAGAGAAAAAAAGCAAACTAAATCAGTAGTCTCTGAAAAAGAAGGATTTAAAAGGAGAGCAAGAAAACGAAAGGAAATTGATTTTAACAGTGTACCTATATCTAAAATGTCAGAAGTCACCAGTGATTCTGGTGTTGTAAATGTAAAGGGAAAAATCATAAATATAGATAAAAGAGTACTAAAAACAGGAACTATACTTTTAATTATTACATTAACTGACTTGACAGATTCTATAAGAGCAAAATATTTTTGTCCGAAGAATTTTGACGATGAAGATTATAAAAAAGGAAATTTTATTCAAATAATAGGTACTGCAGAGTATGATGAATATGAAAAACAACTTGTAATAAAAATAAATAATATGCAAAAAATTGAAGAAGAAATAACCAGAATGGACAACGCTAAGGAAAAGAGAGTAGAGTTACATTTGCATACTGGAATGAGCTCTATGGATGGAATAAATGGATTCAAAGATTATGCTAATAAAGCTAAACTATGGGGACATAAAGCTATGGCGATAACAGATCATGGTGTAGTTCAAGGATTTCCTGAAGCAATGGATTGTTCAGATGACAATTTTAAAGTAATTTATGGAATGGAAGGATATTTAATTAATGATGTAGTTTCAATTGTTTATAAATGTGAAGCATTAAATTTAGATGATGAATTTGTTGTTTTTGATTTAGAGACAACCGGATTAAATCCTAAAAAAGATGATATCATTGAAATAGGAGCAGTTAAGGTAAGAAATAGGAAGATTATTGATAGCTTTTCTACATTTGTACATATAGATAGAAGTATTCCAGCTAAAATTATAGAGCTTACTTCAATAACTGATGACATGTTAATTGGACAACCTGATATTACTAAAGCTTTAAGTGATTTTTTTGAGTTTGTTGGAGAAAATGGAGTTCTTGTTGCTCATAATGCAAATTTTGATGTGAGTTTTATAAAAGAAAAATCTATTAATCATCTTAATATTAATTATGATCCTTCTGTTATTGATACACTAGAGCTTTCAAAAGCTTTAATGAAGGAAGTGAAAAATCATAAATTAAACACATTGACTAAAAAACTTGGAATTAAGCTTGAGAACCATCATAGAGCAGTTGACGATGCACAGGCTACTGGTTTTTTGTTCATTAACTTATTAAATATGTTAAAAGAACGCTCTATAATTGAATTAGGTAATTTAAATGAACTTCTTAAGGATGATATTGATGTAAAAAAACAAATTTCTTATCATATAAATATATTAGTAAAAAATTATACTGGGTTAAAGAACTTATATAAATTAGTTTCTGAATCTCATTTAAATTACTTTTATAAAAAACCTAGATTATTAAAGTCGAGATTATCGAACTTTAGGGAAGGACTTATTATTGGAACCGCATGTGAAGCTGGTGAATTGTACAGAGGGTTACTCAATGGTGCCAGTGATGAAAAGATTGAAGAAATAGCATCATATTATGACTTTTTGGAAATACAACCTTTGCAAAATAATATGTTTTTAGTAAAAAACGAACGAGTAAAAGATATGGATGAGCTAAAAGGTATCAATAGCAAAATTGTTTCCCTTGGTGAAAAACTAAATAAATTAGTTATAGCAACAGGTGATGTGCATTTTTTAGAAAAGGAAGATGAAGTTTTTAGAAGAATACTAATGACCGGACAGGGATTTGGAGATGCAGAAGATCAAGCACCTCTATATTTAATGACAACAGATGAAATGCTTGACAATTTTTCTTATCTTGGAGAAGAAAAAGCTTATGAGGTAGTTGTTAAAAATACTAATTTTATTGCAGATAATGTTGATTTTTTACTTCCAATTCCAAATGGAACTTTTCCTCCTATTATAGAAGGCTCTGACGAAGAACTTAGAAGTATAGCATATGAAAAGGCTAAATCAATATATGGAAATAACTTGCCAGAAATTGTCGAAAAGAGATTGGAAAGAGAACTTAATTCTATTATTGGTAATGGTTATGCTATTATGTACATTATAGCACAAAAGTTAGTTAAAAAATCTAATGAAGATGGATATTTAGTAGGTTCTAGAGGCTCAGTTGGTTCTTCTTTTGCTGCAACTATGAGTGGTATAACTGAAGTTAATCCACTAGTGCCTCATTATATTTGTCCTCATTGTAAATACTCAGAGTTTATTACTGACGGAAGTTATGGTTCAGGTTATGACTTGCCTGATAAAAACTGTCCAAAATGTGGTGAGATTCTTAATAAAGATGGTCACGATATTCCATTTGAAGTTTTTCTTGGGTTTGAAGGAGACAAGGAGCCTGATATAGATTTGAATTTTGCTGGAGAAGAGCAAGGTATCGCAATGAAATTTACTGAGGAGCTTTTTGGGGAAGGAAAGGTATTTAGAGCTGGTACAATCGGTACAATAGCAGATAAAACAGCCTATGGTTTTGTTAAGAATTATTTTGAAGATAAAGGAATAGTAAAAAGAAGAGCTGAAATAGATAGATTGATTCAAGGTTGTTTAGGTGTTAAGCGTACATCAGGGCAACATCCTGGAGGAGTAATGGTTGTACCTAGAAATAAGGATATTCATGATTTTACACCAGTTCAATATCCTGCTAATAATGAAAAATCTGGCACTATTACAACTCATTTTGATTATCACTCTATTTCAGGGCGAATACTTAAACTAGATCTCCTTGGACATGATACGCCGAGTATTATACGTATGCTTGAAGATTTTACTGGAATAAATAGAGATGATGTTCCAACAGATGATCCTGAAACTATGACTATATTTAATAGTCCAAAAGTTTTTGGAATTACATTAGATGAAATCAATTGTAAAACAGGAACATTAGCAATACCTGAATTCGGTACTCCTTTTGTACGTCAAATGATTATGGATACTAAGCCAAAATCGTTTTCTGATTTGGTGAGAATAAGTGGTCTTTCTCATGGTACTGATGTATGGATAAACAACGCGCAAGATATAATACGTCAAGGTTATGCTGAAATAGGTGGAGTTATATCGACTCGTGATGATATTATGACATATTTAATTCAAATGGGTGTACCTAAGAAAAAATCATTCGATATAATGGAGAGAGTAAGAAAAGGTAAAGGTCTTAGAGATGAAGATGAAGTGGCTATGAAGGAACAGGATGTTCCACAGTGGTACATTGATTCATGTAATACAATAAAATATATGTTTCCGAAGGCTCATGCTGTAGCTTATGTTACTATGTCAGTAAAGATAGCATATTTTAAAGTGCATTATCCTGCAGCATTTTATGCAACTTACTTTACAATGAAAGCAGAAGATTTTGATGCAGATATTATAGTTAAGGGTGAAAATAGTATATTACAAAATATTAAAATACTTGAAGAAAAGGGTAATGAAAAAACTGCAAAGGAAAAAAATCTTATAACAGTATTAGAAGTTGCTTTTGAAATGTACAAGAGAGGGTATAAATTTACTAAAGTAGATTTGTATAAGTCAGATGATAAGAAATTTTTATTATCAGATGAAGGTATTATACCACCGTTAGTAGGACTTCAAGGAGTAGGTGCTAATGCAGCTGCAAATATTAAGGCCGAAAGAGAAAATGGAGAATTTATTTCTATTGAAGATATAGCTAAACGCGCTAAAGTAAGCAAGACTGTTATTGAAGTAATGGAAAAACATGGTTGCTTTAAAGATTTAGATAAAACAAATCAAATATCACTTTTTTAATGTGACATAACTTTGACTATTATTACTGTTTTGTATACAATAAATAATCTATTATATATTATAAATAAGGGTATAATAAAAATATTATGAAAATAGTATTATTTGTCAAAAAAAAAATTATTATTATTTGATTTTTATTATTAGCTATGATATAATATATAAAAGATGTTTTTTGACAGAAAGAGTGGGGATTCCCACTCTTTCTGATTGTATGTATTAATCATTTAAAATCAACTGGATAATAAAGAAAAGGAGAAGGTAAAAATAATGAATAAGAAATCTATTGAAACATCAGTTCGTGAAATAGTTCAAAATATTATAAAACCTACGGAATATGAATTAATAGATGTGGAGTATGTAAAAGAAGGTCCATTTAAGTACTTAAGGGTATATATCGATAAATCAGAGGGAGTTACAGTTGATGATTGTGCGGATATAAGTCGCAGTTTAAGCAAAAGGCTAGATGATATAGATATGATAAAGGAACAATATTTTTTAGAGGTTTCTTCTCCAGGAGTTGAAAGACCTTTTAAAACAGAAACAGATTTTAATAATAATATAGGCGAATTAGTTGAAGTAAAATTATATATGCCTTTAAATGGTAGTAAGGTTTATACAGGAATTTTACTTGAAAAGCAAGAAAGTAATATAGTTATTGAGGTAAATAATGAAAATGTTGCTATCAATTTAAATGATATATCAAAAATTAATAAAGTAATTGAGGATTTTTAATGGAGGCAATTAAAATGAATAAAGATATATTGAACGCACTAAGCGAACTTGAAAAAGAAAAAGGAATTCGCCAAGACGTTGTTTTGGAAGCAATTAAATCCGCATTAGAAACAGGTTATAAAAAAAATTATAGTAAATCTACTAATTTTAGCATTGAGATAGATGAAGTAAATGGAATATATAAATTGTTTTCTGATAAAATAGTTGTTGAAAATGTAGAGAATAAAAATCAAGAAATATCTTTAGAAGATGCTAAGGCTATTGATACTAAGTACGAATTAGATGATATAGTAAAAATAGAAATCAAACCTAAAAAAGATTTTGGTCGTATAGCTGCTCAAACAGCAAGACAGGTTATTTTACAGAAAATTCGCGAGGCTGAAAGAGAAAATATTTTTAGTGAATTTTATGGAAGAGAATCAGATATTATTACAGGCGTTGTGCAAAGAATAAGTAAGGGAAATGTATATTTGGATCTTGGTAAAATAGAAGGCTTAATAACTCAAAGTGAACAAATACCAAATGAAATATATAATTCTGGGGATAGGATAAAGGCAGTTATTTTAGAAGTTAAAAACACAGGAAAAGGTGCAAGCATTATGCTATCAAGAAGTCATCCTAATCTTGTAAAAAGGCTTTTTGAATTAGAAGTACCTGAAATAAGTGATGGTATAATTGAAATATTTTCAATAGCTAGAGAAGCAGGATCAAGAACAAAAATTGCAGTTTATACAAATGATCCTAACGTTGATCCAGTTGGGTCTTGTGTAGGAAATAAGGGTTCAAGAGTTAAAAACATAATAGATGAAATCTCACAAGAAAAAATAGATATTATTATATACGATAAAGATCCTGCAAAATATATAGCAAATAGCCTTGGACCTGCAAAAATTATAAAGGTAACAGCAGATGACAAAGATAAAGGAGCGGTAGCAGTAGTTCCGGATAATCAGTTGTCTTTAGCTATAGGAAAAGAAGGTCAAAATGCTAGATTAGCAGCTAAGTTGACTGGATGGAAAATAGACATTATTAGTGAATCCCAGGAAATTGAAAGAAGTTCTGAGGTGGAATAATGAAAAAACGTAAAATACCAATGAGAAAGTGTATTGGATGTATGGAAAGTTTTCCAAAGAAAGAATTGTGTAGAATCGTGAAAAATAAGGAAAATGAAATTAAATTAGATTTAGTTGGAAAACTCAATGGTAGAGGAACATATATTTGCAAGAAATCAGATTGTCTTGAAAAAGCGATTAAATCTAAACGGTTAGCTAAATCAATAGAAGCAGAAATTCCAGATGAAGTATATGAAGCATTAAAATTGGAGATTTCAAGAAATGAATAAAATTTATTCTATGTTGGGATTAGCGAGAAAAGGTGGCAAAATATCTATAGGATTTGATGTTACTGTTACAGAAATTAAAAATAAAAAATCTGTATTAGTATTGATAGCGGAAGATGCATCAGAAAAAACAAAAAAAAATATTCTGTATTTTTGCAAAAATCATAATTGTGAATATATTGAGTATGGAGAAAAAGAACTCCTTGGCAAAAGCCTAGGGAGAAAAATGGTGAGTGTATTATCAATAAATGATGATAACATTGCATCGTACTTATTAAACAACACATAAATCGGAGGTGGTTGCATGAGAATATATGAACTTGCAAAGGAATTAAAAATGAATAGTAAAGATCTTGTTGTTTTAGCAGAACAAGAATTAGGGATTACTATAAAAAACCATATGAGTTCAATTTCCGACCTAGAAGTTATAAGATTAAAAAAAGCATTAAATCATATTAATAGTAGCAAAAAATCCAAATCAAGTAAAGGTGCTGTAATAGATGATGAACCTTTAGTTGATGAAGATATAGATTTAAATCAAGCTAAATTAAAAAAAGTTGATAAAAAATTAATAACGCCAAACAAAAATACAAAACCTAAACAAGTATCCCATAAATCTTCATCTAATGTAAATAAAAATAAGGCTGATAATAATAAAAATAAACAACAACAACATCAACCAGTAGAAACAGAAAAAAAAGTTTATCAACCTAAGGTTAAAGTTATTCAAGTAGAAGAACCTATAATTGTCAGACGTTTGGCAGATAAAATGGGAGTAACTGTAAACAATGTAATATCTAAACTTATTACGTTAGGTGTTATGGCAAATATGAATCAAGAAATTGATTACGACACAGCTCTACTAATTGCTGAAGAATTTGGTGTAAGCCTTAAGAAGTTAGAAATAGTTGATGAGTTGCAAATTTTAGAAGATTCAATCAATAAAGATGATGTGGATGATGAAAAAGATTTGTTACCTAGACCACCTATTGTAACAGTAATGGGTCATGTGGATCACGGTAAAACTTCTCTTTTAGATGCGATTAGGCATACCTCTGTTACTGATTTGGAAGCAGGTGGTATAACACAACACATTGGAGCCTCACAAGTAGAGATAAATGGGAAAAAAATCACACTTTTAGATACACCTGGACATGAAGCATTTACATCTATGAGAGCTAGAGGTGCAAAAGTTACAGATATAGCAATATTAGTTGTAGCAGCTGATGATGGTGTTATGCCTCAAACAATAGAAGCAATAAACCACGCTAAGGCAGCTCAAGTTCCTATTATAGTTGCTGTAAATAAGATAGATAAACCAGGTGCAAATCCTGATAAAGTAAAACAAGAACTTGCTGAACAAGGAGTATTGTCTGAAGATTGGGGTGGAGATACTATTTTTGTACATGTATCTGCAAAGAATCATACTGGAATTGAAGATTTATTAGAAATGATAATTCTAGTTGCAGAAGTACAGGAGTTAAAAGCTAATCCTAATAGAAATGCAAAAGGAACCATTATAGAAGCTAAACTTGATAAAGGAAGAGGTCCAGTAGCTACTGTTTTAATCGATAAAGGAACCTTAAAAAAAGGGGATGCCGTATTAGTCGGTAGTTCTCATGGTAAAATAAGGGCAATGTTTAACAGTAAAGGTAAAAAGATAAATCAAGCTGGTCCAGCCGTTCCTGTCGAAATACTTGGACTTTCAGAAACTCCTGTAGCAGGTGATATTTTGATAGTTATGGAGAATGAAAAGGATGCAAAAAATATTGCTGAAAAACGTAAGGATAAAATACATCAAGAAAATATTAATACATCTTCAAAAGTGTCTTTAGATGATTTATATGATAGAATTCAAAAAGGTGAAGTTAAGGATTTAAATATAATTATTAAGGCAGATGTTAGTGGTTCAATAGAAGCAGTTAAGCAAGCTTTACAAAAACTTAGTATGGAAGAAGTAAAAGTTAATCCTATACACGGTGGAGTAGGTGGTATTAATGAAAATGACATAATGCTCGCTTCAGCTTCAAATGCAATAGTTATTGGATTTAATGTTAGACCATCTGTTTCAGCGATAGATTTAGCTAAAAAAGAAAATGTTGATGTGCGTACCTATAATATAATATATAATGCTATAGAAGATATTAATTCTGCAGTTAAGGGTATGTTAGCACCAGTGTATAAGGAAGTAGTTCAAGGTAGAGCAGAGGTAAGGCAAACCTTTAAAGTTCCTAATGTTGGTACTGTAGCTGGAGTATATATAACAAGTGGTAAAGTTACAAGAAAATCAAAGGTTAGATTGTTAAGAAATGATATTGTTATTCATGAAGGTCAAATTGCATCATTGAGAAGATTTAAAGATGATGTTTCAGAACTTAATTCTGGTTATGAAGGTGGAATTGGAATTGAAAAATATAATGATATTAAAGATGGTGATTCAATAGAAGCTTATATAATGGAAGAGATAAAGCGATAGTCAGAAAGAAGGTATAGAATGTCAAACAAAAGAAATAGCAGACTGCCAGCAGAACTGAAAAGGGTCATCTCAGAAGTAATAAGAAATAATGTTAAGGACCCTAGAATATCAGAACTAATGAGCGTAACTGATGTTCGTGTTACTGAGGATTTAAAGTTTGCAAAAGTATATATTTCAGTTTATGGAGATAGCGAACCGACTCTTGAAGCTCTAAAAAGTGCAAGAGGTTATATTCGAAGAGAAGTCGGTAGGAAAATTAAAATTCGCAATACTCCAGAATTGATTTTTGTTAAGGATGATTCAATAGAAAAGGGAATATATATGAACAACCTAATCAATAAGGTTTTAGAAGAAGAAGGTAAAAAAGATGTCGATAAAACTAAACCTGAATGATATAAAGAAAATAATGGAAATGGTTGATAAGTGTAACAATATTTGCATAGCAGGACATAAAAATCCTGATGGAGACTGTATAGGGTCTGTTATGGCCCTATATGAATTCCTTATTCCCTTTAATAAAAATTTAACAGTTTGTATTGACGGTTCCATTCCTTATAATTATAAACCATTTGTAAATGAAGAAATTATAGCAAAGGAATATAATGATAATAATTTTGATGTTGTTTTTATCCTTGATTGTAGTGATGCAGAAAGACTTGGTAAATTTACAAATATTATAAATAATACAATAAAAACGATTTGTATAGATCATCATAAAACTAATGATAACTTTGCTGATATTAATATTATCGATACAGATATAAGCTCAACAGGAGAGCTTTTATATGATGTTATTAAAGCAACTGGCAAGGAAATAACAAAAAAAATGGCAGAATATATCTACATAGCTATAGTAACAGATACAGGAAAATTCAGTTATTCAAGTACAAGTAGTTATACTCATAGAAAAGTAGCAGATTTAATAGATTTAGGAGTAAATGTTTCTAAAATCGATAATTTAATATATAATTCAAAACCTGCTAATATTGTTAAAGCATATATTGAATGTATATCAGGAATAGAACTATATTATAATAATAAAGTAGGTATTACCGCAATAACTAAAAAAATTCTAGATGACAATAATGTTGATATGGGTAACATTGATGGAGTTGTTGAATTTATAAGGGAAATCAATGAAGTAGAGGTATCCTGTGTATTAAAAGAGTACGATAATAATACGAAAATAAGTCTTCGTTCTAAAAGCGATGAAATTGATGTGTCGAAAATTTCTCTTCGTTACGGAGGAGGGGGACATAGTAAAGCAGCAGGTTTTGAGATAAATGAAAATATAGATAAAGTAAAAAAACTCATTATTAATGATTTAAAAGAATATTTTGGAGAAATATGAACGGAATATTAAACATATTGAAACCGACAGGTATGACATCTCATGATGTTGTATATTATGTAAGAAAGACCCTCGGAATTAAAAAGGTTGGTCATGCTGGTACGCTTGATCCTAATGTAGCAGGCGTTTTAGTAATATGTGTTGGGAAAGGTACTAAATTCAGCGATATATTGATGAATGGGGATAAAGAATATGTATGCGAATTAATATTGGGACACAGTACTGATACTCAAGACAGTTACGGTAGGATTGTTAAAACTGGAGACAATTTAAGAGTAACAGAACAAGATATATTAAAAGTTCTAAAGGAATTCAAGGGAGAGCAACTTCAAACACCTCCTGCATATTCTGCAGTTAAACTTAATGGTAAGAAACTATACGAGTATGCAAGACAAAATATAGTAGTTGAAAAACCTAAAAGACCGATTAATATAAAAGAACTTACCCTTTTGAAATTTAATAAAAATAAAATATTAATGAATGTAAAATGCTCAAAGGGAACATATATGAGAACATTGTGCAATGACATTGGAGAAAGACTTGGAACATTAGGTCATATGGGTATTTTAATTAGAACAGCAGCTAAGGGCTTAAATATTAATGAATCTACTACTTTAGATGAGTTGAAATTCTTTATGGAAAGTGGTAGATTAGATGAATGTTTGATACCTATAGATAAAATGTTTCCTATGAAAGGACTTTATATAGACCGTATTCATTTCGATAAAATTGTGTCTGGAAATGAAATTATAACGGATACATCAGAATTGAACAGTGATAATAACTTTTATATATATTGTATGGAAACTCTTATTGGAATAGGTCATAAAATAGATGATAATAAGATAAAAATGGACAAATTACTTATGTAGGCTATAGGTGGTAAAAATGATAAAAAATAATGCATCATGTGTTGCTCTTGGAAATTTCGATGGTATTCACATAGGACATGACATTTTAATTAAAAGAATGATAGAAAAAAGCCATGAAACAAATCAAGATAGCATTATAATAACTTTTAAGTATGTAAAAAAAGATTTGAAAAAATCTAGCTTTAATATTAGATATATTAATAATACAAAGAAAAAAATAGATATGTTAAAATCCTATGGCGTAACAAACGTAGTTGAAATAGAGCTAGATGAGGTAATCTCTAAATACTCGCCAGAACAATTTATTAAGGAAATACTTATTGGAAGGTTTAATGCTAAAAATATAGTTGTAGGGTATAATTTTACATTTGGTTATAAAGCTATGGGAAATATTAAGACATTAAAAAAATTTGAGGATATATATGGCTATAGAGTTGAAGAAATATACCCTGTAAAATATAATGGTATAGCAGTTAGTAGTACTTTGGTACGTAATTTAATAAGAGAAGGAAAAATTCGTGAAGGTAATACTCTCTTAATAAATGATTATACTATTTATAGCGAAGATATTATTATAAATAATAATAAAAAAGTGGGATTTGTAAATAATAATAGTAGTATTGTAGTACCAATAGAAGGAAAGTATAAAGTAAGAATAGGTGAAGATGAAGCCATAGCAACAATAATTACGAATAAAGAAGGCAGTGTTTTTACCTTTAATAAGGAAATTAATGCAAGTAAAGATATAATATTTTTAGATAAAATTATATAAAAATTAAATTTATTGTTTAAATATATTTACAAAAATTAAAATTTATGTTAGAATTTATAGGATTCCATAGTCTATGTTGTACGAATCCTCAACGTATTACTTGGATTATGGTGAAATAATTAAATATATGGAGGTGCATAGCAATGACTATGACAAAAGAACAAAAAACACAAATAATAGAGCAATATAAGATTAATGAGCATGACACAGGTTCACCCGAAGTTCAAATTGCTTTATTAACTTACAGAATTAATAATTTGACTGAACATTTAAAAGGCAATAAAAAAGACCATCACTCTAGAAGAGGTCTTTTACAAATGGTTGGACAAAGAAGGGGTTTTCTTAACTACTTAAAAAATAATGACATTGAAAGATATAGAAGCATTATTGCAAAATTAGGATTAAGAAGATAGAATTAGAGCGGGGGAATCCCGCTCTATTATTTATAACTATAACCTTATTTTACGATTATTAAGTATAAAAAGTAGTAGTAGGTTAAACGCAAGGAATTCCAGTATTATTTGTCCGTTTTATTTATTCAAATAGTTTTGTGAATGAGACTGCAATATATACATAAATTTAAGGAGGTACTAATGGAAGAGAAAGTATTTAAATATATGCTCGCTGGAAGAGAACTGAAAGTTACTGTAGGGAAAATAGCAGAACTTACAAATGGTTCTTGTATTGTACAATATGGTGATACAGTCATAATGGCAAATACAGCTGCATCAAAGGAACCTAGACAAGGTATAGACTTTTTTCCATTGAGTGTTGATTTTGAAGAAAAACTATACTCTGTAGGAAAAATTCCAGGGGGATTCTTAAAAAGAGAAGGTAAACCTAGTGATAAGGCAATCCTTACATCACGTCTTATAGATAGACCCATAAGACCATTGTTTCCAAAGGGATTTAGAAATGATGTTTCAGTTGTAGTAACAGTATTGTCAGTTGACCAAAATTGTTCACCTGAAATTGCTGGAATGATAGGCTCATCAATAGCATTGACAATATCAGATATTCCTTTTGATGGACCAACAGCAGCTGTAAATGTAGGATTGATTAATGATGAATTTATTATAAATCCAAATAGTAAGCAAAGAGAAACAACAGATTTGAATTTAACAGTTTCAGGAACTAAAGAAGCAATCATGATGGTTGAAGCAGGAGCTAATGAAATTTCCGAAGCAAAAATGCTTGATGCTATTTTACGTGCTCATGATGAAATAAAATTATTATGTGATTTTATAGAAGAAATAAGAAAAGAAGTTGGAAAAGATAAATTTGATTTTGTTAAGTTTGAAGCAGATGAAGAAATTGAACAAGAAATAAGAGAATATGCTTCGCCTATTATTAATGAAGCTATAATTGTTGAAGATAAAACAGAAAGACAAGAAAAAATTGATGAATTTAAAGCTAAGGCAACAGAGATATTTTTAGAAAAATATCCAGAAAATGCAGCTGATATAGATGATGCTCTTTACAAAATAGTAAAAGAAAAAGTAAGGGAAAATATACTTGAAAGAGGAATTAGACCTGACAACAGAAAAATTGATGAAATAAGAAAAATATCTTGTGAAGTAGGAATGTTACCTAGAACACATGGCTCTGCATTATTTACAAGAGGTCAAACTCAAGTTTTAACTGTAGCAACTTTGGGAGTTACTAGTGAAGAACAAAAAATTGATGGCATATCAGAAGAAACATCTAAAAGATACATGCACCATTACAATTTTCCATCATATTCAGTTGGTGAAACAAGACCATCCAGAGGTCCAGGAAGAAGAGAAATTGGTCATGGAGCATTAGCTGAGAGAGCTTTAGAACCTGTATTGCCTTCTGAAGATAAATTCCCATATACTAT
This sequence comes from Sedimentibacter sp. MB31-C6, assembly GCF_035934735.1. Taxonomy (NCBI): domain Bacteria; kingdom Bacillati; phylum Bacillota; class Tissierellia; genus Sedimentibacter; species Sedimentibacter sp. MB31-C6. The sequence continues at coordinate 73,897 of NZ_CP142396.1, read as the reverse complement.
TAGACTTGTTTCTGAGGTAGTAAGTTCAAATGGATCAACATCACAAGCCAGTGTGTGTGGAAGTACTTTGTCACTAATGGATGCAGGTGTACCAATTAAAGCGCCAGTTGCTGGAGTAGCCATGGGATTGATGAAAGAAAAAGACAACGTTGTTGTACTTACTGACATTCAAGGCATGGAAGACTTTTTAGGAGATATGGATTTTAAAGTAGCCGGAACAAAAGAAGGTATTACTGCTATACAAATGGATATTAAAGTACATGGTATCGATAAAACAGTATTAACAAACGCATTAGAAAAGGCATTAATTGGAAGGTTATTTATTTTAGATAAAATGATGGCATGTATTGATACACCAAGAGAAGAAGTAAGTAAATATGCTCCTAAGATTATCAAGATGAATATTAAGCCTGATAAAATTAGAGATGTTATAGGTGCTGGCGGAAAAGTAATTAATAAAATAATAGATGAAACTGGTGTTAAAATTGATATTGAAGAGGATGGTTCAGTTTTAATTGCAGCAGAAATCGTTGAAAATGCTTATAAGGCTAAGAAAATAATAGAAGGCATTGTTAAAGAAATTGAAGTAGGAGAATTGATTCTCGGTAAAGTTGTAAATATTACGACTTTTGGAGCATTTGTTCAGCTAACTGATAATAAAGATGGATTGCTTCATATATCACAAATATCAGAAAATAGAGTAAAAAAAGTTGAAGATGTTCTTAAATTAGGAGATGAAATATTAGTTAAAGTAATAGAGATTGATCAAAATGGTAAAATAAAACTTTCAAGAAAAGAAGCAATAAAAGAATCAGAAGATAAATAATAAATTTTAAAAATAAATAACAAATATCATGGCAGAGACTTTGAATTTGTTATTTTTTATTTTTTGTAATTAATTTCTATTATTCAATACTTATTGTTTATAAGTATTGAATTTATTGTAGATGTTTGATATTATACTTATAATAAAGCAAAAAAATGTCATTCTCCATTTAAATAATAAATATAAAGAGCTTTTGGGAAATAATCATAATGTTTATCAAATTAATAAATCATAAATGAGCCCTATTGTTAATACATTTAAATAAAAGGGGGATTTTTATGAAATTTTTTTGCAATAATATAATTTTTATAAGAAGACTTATAATTATAGTTTTAATAGCAGTTATAATAATTTTACTTATATTAGGACGATATAATACTAAGAAAATTGGAGTATTTAGTGAAAAAGAAGCTGAAGAATTTGTTATTAGAAAAGGAACAAATGTTGAAGGTAAAGTAGTTTCATTTGCTTGTAAAGTGGACTGGGGCAATGATTATATAAGTCCGTTGCTTGACTTGTTTGATAAATATAATGTTAAAATAACTTTTTTTCCTACAGGTAGATGGGCAGCAGAATTTCCAGGGATAGTACCTAAATTAAGTGCTCGCGGTCATGAAATAGGAAACAGTGGATTTCTTAATAAATCCTATGAAACATTGTCCTATGAAAATGCATATGAAGATATAGACAAAGCAGATAAGATTTTAAGAGAATTAACGGGTTATGATTTGAAACTATTTACAACACCTTCTGGAACTTATAATGACGATGTAATTAAAGCTGCAATTGACTTAGGTTATCCTGGAATCATACTTGGATCTATTGATACTATGGATTGGAAAAAAGGAACTACTACAGATATGATAAATGAGAATATTTTCAATAAGCTTACAACAAGTGACATCATAATAATACATCCAACAAAAAGAACTGTTGATTCATTAGGGACAATTATTGAAGAGTTACTAACACAAAATTATAAGATAGTACCAGTAAGTGAAATGCTTAAGAAGTGAATTACAAAAGAAAATTTAACGGAGGAAATATGATAAAGAAACACACATTAGATAATGGACTTAGAATAACAATGGAAAAGATAGACTATGTAAAGTCTGCTTCGATTGGTATTTGGGTTAAAGTAGGATCAAGTAACGAAAATGAAGAAACGAATGGTTTGTCGCATTTTATTGAGCATATGTTATTTAAAGGTACAAAAAATAGAAAGGCTAATCAAATAGCAGAAGAAATTGATAGCTTGGGAGGTCAATTAAATGCATTTACCAGTAAAGAATATACATGTTTTTATGTAAAGGTATTAGATGAAAATATTGAAGAGGCAGTGGATATTTTGTCCGATATGTTTTTCAATTCACAATTCAAGCAAGAAGAAATAGAAAAAGAAATTTCTGTTGTTATAGAAGAAATAAAAATGTATGAAGATTCGCCTGAAGATAATGTTCATGATAAATTAACTGAAATAGTTTTTAATGACAGTCCTATGGCTTACAACATACTTGGTACAGAAGGAAATCTGAAAACATTCACTACAGAAAAAGTATTAAATTATATGAATGATAATTACTCTCCCTATAATACAGTTATAGCTATTGCAGGAAATTTTGATGAAAATAAATTCATTAATTTAATAAAAAACAAATTTGATAGTTGGAAAAACAATGAAGTTATTCATACTGATAAACATGGTAAATATGAAAGAAAAGTTATTCCTATTAATAAAGATTTAGAACAATTGCATATGTGTATAGGTAATAAAACTATTGGTAGACACGATCCTTATTATTATCCACTTACAATTTTAAATAATTTGTTTGGCGGAACTATGAGTTCTAGATTATTTCAAGAAGTGCGAGAAAAAAAAGGCTTAGTTTATTCTGTATATTCATTTGTGTCTAATTATACTAATAGCGGGATTTTCAGTATATATGCAGGGATGTCTTTTAATCAGGCAGAAGATGCCTTAAGAACTATATTAAAAGAAATGATTAGTATGAAAAATGGAAATATTTCTATGAAAGAGTTTAATAGAGCAAAGCAACAAATAAAAGGTAATTATATACTAAGTTTAGAAAGTACATCTAGCCGTATGTCTTCAATCGGAAGAAAAGAGTTGTTATACAATGAAATTCAATATCCAGATGAAATTATTGAAAAAATAAACAATGTTAAATATGATGATGTGTTAAAGATAGCTAATGAATTATTTAATTTAGATGAATTAAGCATTACCTTTGCAGGTAATTTAAAAAAACATAAAGATTTAGAAGAAAAAATAAATAAAGTACTAGGAGACAATTATGAAAGTTAAAGTTATTAAAAACAATCAATTTGATTTACCAGTCTATGAAACTAAAGGATCAGCTGGTGTAGATTTACAGGCAAATATAGAAAGTTCTGTTATTTTAAAACCTTTAGAAAGAGCTTTAGTGCCCACGGGTTTATTTTTAGAAATTCCTGAAGGATATGAAGCTCAAGTGAGAGCTAGAAGCGGACTTGCAATAAAGCATGGGATTAGTCTTGTAAATGGAATAGGTACTATAGATTCAGACTATAGAGGTGAAATAAAAGTTATATTAATTAACTTAGGAGATAAGGAATTTACAATTAATAATGGAGATAGAATTGCACAAATGATTTTTATTAAACATGAGCAAGCTGATTTTGAGTTAGTAGAAGAACTTCAAGATACCGAAAGAGGAAAAGGAGGCTTCGGTCACACAGGAGTATAATATTAAAAGGGGGGATATTGTGAAGCTAAGTGAATTGTATAGTAAGGAAATTATTAATATTGACACAGGTGAAAATATGGGGATTTTTGGAGACTGTGATTTGGTTATTGATGAAAAAACTGGTTCGATAATAAGTTTTATATCTGGAAGCTCAAATAGATTTAATTTTTTTAAAGAGCAGAAAAAAAAGGAAATATCATGGAAAAGTATAAAAAAAATTGGCAGTGATATGATTATCATAGAAAATGAGTGAATTATGGCAACAAATTAATACTTTATTAAAAATTAAATTAATAAGTGTATAAAAAGAATAAATCTTCAAAGAATAATCAGGAACAATACCTGATTATTTTATTTGGAGGGAAATATGAAGCAAAATAGCAATAATTTGAATATGCCACAATTTAACAATCTAGATGGTAAAAGAGAGATAAATAATCAACAAGGAAATGAAAACTCTTTTAATCAAGAGCCGATGAATCCATTTCTATTTAGTGGGAATGAAACTAATAAAGACGAAAATTCAAATCAACAAATGGAAAATGTCAAACAGGTAGGTAGTATGTCAGATGTTAATCCTGTTAAAGACATATGTTTTATTAGTATTATAGGTGAAATTGAAGGTCACTCATCTTTACCACCTCAAAGTAAAACAACAAAATATGAACATATAATACCAATGATTATAGGTGCCGAAATGGATCCTCAAATAAAAGGTATACTTATGCTTATAAATACTGTAGGAGGTGATGTAGAAGCCGGTTTAGCAATATCAGAACTTGTTGCAAGTATAACTAAACCTACAGTTTCTTTAGTATTAGGAGGTGGACACAGTATAGGAACTGCTCTTGCAGTATCAGCTAGACATTCTTTTATAGCACCTACAGGAACAATGACTATTCATCCAATAAGAACTAATGGATTTGTAATAGGTGTGCCCCAAACCTTTAGGTATTTCCAAAAAATGCAAGAAAGGATAACGAATTTTATAGTATCTAACTCAAGAGTAGATAGGGAATCACTATTAGGTTATATGTATGATACAGACGAAATCGCTAATGACGTAGGAACTGTTCTCAATGCACAAGAAGTCGTGGATATAGGATTAATAGACGAAATAGGCGGTTTTAGCGCCTCTATGAACGTGTTAAGGAATATAATAGATGAGAATGATAAGTAGTCTCTATAGAATTCTTAGTAACTATAGTTCAATTATACATTAGTATTAAATTAGGATAAGCAAAAAAATATAGTTTCTTATTTAGATTCGATATTTTTTTGCTTATTTTATTGTACAATGAAGCAATAGGCAAATAAACATTGCGAATTAGCTGTATCATGTGATATAATTATTAATCAAATCAATTAGGGGGACTTTGATTAATAATGGCAAAGGTACAAAATACTGAAGTAAAAAATAAAAAGAAAACTACTCATAAGAAGAGTAAAAAAAAGAAGACTTCAACAGATAATAAAAACAACCTTCTAAAAAAAGAAATAACTGGAATATTTATTGTTGCTTTTGCAGTATTTTTGATTATTGTAATAAATACAGAAACTCAAACTGGCATAGTAGGAAAAACAATAAATCTATTTACATATTCAGTATTTGGAAAGGGCTCAAGCATTCTTCCCTTTGTAATTTTAATAATTGGTATGATGAGATTATTAAATTGGGAAGTTTTTAATGATAATGATCAAGTTATTGCTGTAATAGGGTTTTTTGTTTGTTACATAATGTATTGTGCAATATCTGACTTAGCTGTTTATGCTATAATGACAGGAAACAGCAATTTTAGTGAATTAATAATTAGTTCAATAGATACAGGAATTTTAAATAAAGGTGGAGGCATACTTGGAAACATTCTAACTTTCATTTCAATAAAGTTAGTTGGGAAAAACGGAACTTTTATAGTATTAGGTGCTTTAATTTTCTCTTTTATTATACTTCTTACAAATCAAAGTGTAATTGGACTATTTACAGTAATTATTAATTATATTAAAAAAATATTAAATGCTATATATAGTTTTGTATTTATAGAAGTAGATGAAGAAAATAAATCAAAGAAAAAGGCTATAGATAATAAAAGTCAGATTGACCAAAATGAAAATATTAAAATTTACGATTACTCAAATTCTCAACTTGAAAACTTAAAAAAATCTGATATTACTCAATTAAAAATAGACGAAATTAAAAAAGCTGAATTAACAAATAATTTAGTTTCTAATATAGATAATACTACACAGGGAGATAATGAAACTGAAAATTCTGAAGTATCAAAAAAGAAGGGAAAAAAGGCAATTGAAAAGTTTGAACCAGAAGAAATTACAGATGATATCATTAGCATAACAGGAAATAGTGCGGATAAATATAAACTTCCTTCTACTACGCTACTTACATCTATTCCATCCAGCTCAAAAGGGGATAAGGCTGACTTGCGTAAGGATGGAGAAAAGCTTATAGAAACTTTGAATAACTTTAATATACCGTGTAATATATTGCAAATTAGTAAAGGTCCAACAATAACTCGATATGAAATACAACCTGCACCAGGTATTAAAGTAAGTAGAATTACTGGACTAACTAATGATATCGCAATGGCATTAGCTACATCAGAAATACGTATGGAAGCTCCTATACCAGGAAAATCAGCAATTGGGATAGAAGTTCCAAATCGAATTAAGACCAGTGTATTTTTGAGAAATTTAATTGAATCTAAAGATTATAAATCAGTAAATACAAAAATACCATTTGCGTTAGGAAAGGATATAGCAGGAAAAAATATAATAGCTAGTATTGAGAAAATGCCACACTTGCTTATTGCAGGAGCAACAGGCTCAGGAAAAAGTGTTTGCATTAACTCTTTAATTATGAGTATATTATTTAAAGCTAAGCCGGATGAGGTCAAACTTATATTAATTGATCCTAAGGTTGTTGAATTAAGTATTTATAATGGAATCCCTCATTTGCTTATTCCAGTAGTAACTGATCCGCGTAAGGCTGCCAATGCATTAAATTGGGCAGTCGCAGAAATGACTAATCGTTATAAGGTGTTTGCACAAAACAGTGTAAGAGATATTTTATCGTATAATGAGAAGATGGTTAAGGAACAATCAGAAAAAATGCCTCAAATTGTAATAATAATTGATGAGCTTGCAGATTTAATGACTGTAGCTTCTAGTGAAGTAGAAGAATATATTACTAGAATAGCACAGTTAGCAAGAGCATGTGGTATACATCTTGTTATAGCAACTCAAAGGCCATCTGTCGATGTTATAACAGGGGTTATTAAGGCAAATATTCCATCTAGAATAGCTTTTGCTGTATCTTCACAAATAGATTCTCGTACTATTTTAGATTGCGGTGGTGCTGAAAAGCTGTTAGGTAAAGGTGACATGTTATATCACCCAATGGGAATGGCAAAACCAATAAGAATTCAAGGTACATTTATTTCTGATGAAGAAATTAAACGTGTAGTTGATAATATCAGAGAACAACATATAGAGTTAAAAACAGAAAAAAGAGAAGAAATTTTAGATGAAATTGAAAAATCACCTACAAAACAGAAAGAAGCAGATGAATTATTAGAACAAGCAATAGAACTTGTAGTTGATAATGGTCAAGCTTCAGCTTCATATATTCAAAGAAAATTTAAAGTTGGATATGCAAGGGCAGCTAGAATTCTGGATCAAATAGAAGAAAGAGGAATTGTAGGAGGGCACGAGGGAAGTAAACCTCGAAAAGTACTTATTACAAAAGAAGAATTAGAAGAATTGAGAGGAAATAAATGAAAAAAATTTACATGCATTCACTAGGATGTTCGAAAAACCTTGTTGATTCAGAGAACATGCTTGGAATTCTTACAGAAAAAGGATATGAGATAACTGATTATGCAGACAAGGCAGATTATATTATAATTAATACTTGTTCTTTTATTAATGATGCTATGGAAGAATCGGTTAATTCTATACTAAGTGCGGCAGATATTAAATATCAAGTTAATAAAAATGCTAAAATAATAGTAACGGGATGTTTAGCTCAACGGTTTGGAAGTGAATTATCAAAGGAAATTCCTGAGGTAGATATAATAGTTGGTACAAGTGGCTTTGATAAAATAGATAAATATATTGAAGAATATGAAAAAGAAAATAAGTTAATCGTAAAAACAAGTGAAGATGAGATAAATGAAATATTACCACGAAATACATTAACTCCTAGTTGGTATGCATACTTGAAAATATCAGAAGGTTGTAGTAATAATTGTACTTATTGTATTATTCCTAAAATAAGAGGTAAATATAAAAGTCGTAAAATTGAAAATATAGTGGATGAAGCTAGAGTACTTGCAAAGAAAGGTGTAAAGGAAATAATAATAATAGCACAGGATACGAGTAAGTACGGGTTAGATATTTATAATGAAAGAAAATTGCATGAAGTAATTCATAAAATATCTGAAATTGATGGAATAGAATGGATTAGAATTCATTATATGTATCCTGAGGATGTATATGATGACCTAATAAATGAATTTAAAAATAATAATAAGCTGCTAAAATATTTTGATATTCCACTTCAGCATATAAGCGATAATATTTTAAAAAAGATGAACAGAAAAACAAATAAAGAACAAATTATTACTTTGATTTCTAAAATTCGAAAGGAAGTTGATGGTGCTGTAATTAGAACTTCTTTAATTACAGGATTTCCAGGAGAAACAGAAGAAGAACATAAAGAGTTGAAAGATTTTTTACAAAAATATAAGTTAGATAGAGTGGGAATATTTAAATATTCTAGGGAAGAAAACACACCAGCATATAAATTGCCAAATCAAATAAGTGAAAATGTAAAAGAACAAAGACATGATGAGTTAATGGAATTACAACTAGGCATATCATATGAACTTAATAGTAATAAAATAGGAAATACTTATGATGTATTAATTGAAGAAAAGGATGTTGAAAATATATATGTAGGTAGAACATATATGGATTCAATAGAAATAGACGGTTGTGTTTATGTAACATCAGATGAAGAGTTAACTATAGGCAATATTTATAAAGTGAAAATAAATGATGCCTTAGAATATGATTTGATAGGAGATGTGAAACAATGAATTGGTTTAAAAATATGAACATACCTAATCAACTTACTGTTATTAGAATTTTGTTAATTCCACTATTTTTGCTGTTTTTATTTATTAGTAAAGGAGTATTTCGATTCTTTCCATTGTTAATATTTATAGGAGCTGCAGTAACTGATGCAATTGATGGGCATATTGCAAGAAGAGACAATTTAATAACTAACTTCGGAAAATTTATGGATCCTTTAGCAGATAAGCTATTGACTGCATCTGCTTTTATTGCATTTGTAGAAATAGGATATTTAAGCTCATGGATAGTAATTTTAATTATATCTAGAGAGTTTCTAATTTCTGGTTTCAGAACTTTAGCAGCATCAAAAGGAGTCACAATAGCTGCAAATCCGTGGGGTAAAATTAAAACGGTTTTTCAAATGGTATTAATTGTTGTTATTTTAATTGATTATACAGGTTATATTCGTTTTGCATCACCAATGATTACTCCTCTTGTTGTAATAGCTGTATTATTAACAGTTGTATCTGGTGTAACATATATTTATGATAATTTAAATGTAATTAAATAGTAATAAATCTCAAAGATTTATTACTATTCTTATGTAAGTTTATATTGACAAAAAGTAGTAATTTTTATATAATATAATAAAGTGAACAAATGTTCTAAAAAGGAGTATGAGATGGAAAAAGAAAAAGCCCTTGAGCTGGCCATTGCTCAGATTGAAAAACAATTTGGAAAAGGTTCTATAATGAAACTTGGAGAAGATGCGAAACTTAACTTAGAATCAATACCTACAGGCGCATTGCCTCTTGATATAGCTACTGGAATAGGTGGTGTTCCAAAAGGAAGAATAATTGAAATATTTGGACCTGAATCATCTGGTAAGACAACAGTTGCGTTACATATTATAGCAGAATCTCAAAAAAGGGGAGGTATTGCTGCATTTGTAGATGCTGAGCATGCATTAGATCCTGGATATGCTAAAAAACTTGGAGTATCAGTAGAGGATTTAATTATTTCTCAACCTGATACAGGAGAGCAAGGTTTAGAAATTGCTGAAGCTCTTGTTAGAAGTGGTGCTGTTGATGTATTAGTTGTAGACTCTGTTGCAGCATTAGTACCTAAAGCTGAAATTGATGGAGAAATGGGAGATTCTCACATAGGTTTACAAGCAAGACTTATGTCTCAGGCTCTTAGAAAACTTGCAGGAGCAATTAGTAAATCAAACACAGTTGCAATTTTTATTAACCAATTACGTGAAAAAGTTGGGGTTATGTTTGGAAGTCCTGAAACAACAACTGGAGGAAGGGCACTTAAGTTTTATTCTTCAATGAGATTAGATGTTAGAAGAATAGAATCTTTAAAAAAGGGAGATCAAGTTTATGGTAACAGAACTAGAGTAAAAATAGTTAAAAACAAAGTAGCTCCACCATTTAAACAAGCTGAGTTTGACATAATTTATGGAAAGGGAATATCGAAAGAAGGTTGCATTCTGGATATAGGAGTTGAAGCTGATATTGTAAATAAAGCTGGAGCTTGGTATTCTTATGAAGGAAACAGAATAGGACAAGGAAGGGAAAATTCAAAAGAATTTTTATTATCTAATCCAGAATTAATGAATGAAATAGAATTAAAGATAAGAGAAAAATACGAATTTATAGAAGACAATTCAATCATAAAAACTAAGGATAAAACAGAAAAATAAAATAAACATAGTTAAGGCATTTTATATGCCTTTTTTTATTTTCTAATATAGTTAACATAATTATATCTATGTTAACTATAGTATTTTTTAGCCACTTATTTTAAAAAAAAGAAATTTTTATGAAAAAAATTAATTAAAATTTAAGAAATTAGTGCACAAATAGACATTGCTCCTTGACAGAGTTGTTAAAAAATTATAAAATATATTATATTCAAGTATTAAGAAATAACATTACTATTTTTAAATATATCTTTTTAAAGATAAACATTTTCAAATTATTTCGACAATATAAGTGAAATGTGATGAAAATGTATATATTTCGCAGCTTGAAAATTTAATATTGGGAGGTGCTGAATTGTTCGTTGAAATAATAGTAGGCGTTATCTGTATAATTATAGGTATAGTATTAGGCTTTTTTATGCGTAAAAGTATATCAGAAAGTAAAATAGGTAGTGCTGAAACTGAAGCTAAAAGGATAATTGACGAAGCAAAAAAAGAAGCTGAGACAAAAAAGAAGGAATATCTTGTTGAAGCAAAAGATGAAGCTCACAAAATAAGAAATGAATATGAAAGAGAAAACAAAGAAAGAAGAACTGAATTACAAAGATCAGAAAAAAGATTAATCAAAAAAGAAGAAATGCTTGATTCAAAAAGTATGCTTGTCGAAAAAAAAGAAGAAATGCTTCAAAAAAAATTAAAAGAAATTGAAACAAAGCAAAGTAAGCTAGCAGCTATACATGACAGGCAAATTCAAGAACTTGAGAGAATTTCTGGATTATCAACAGAAGAAGCAAAAAACTTATTAATTAGTAACATTAAAAAAGATGCTGAACAAGAAGCTGCAATCGCTGTTAAAGACATTGAAAGAGAAGCAAAAGAAACTGCAGAGAGAAAAGCACGTGAAATTATTACATATGCTATCCAAAAATGTTCTGCAGATCATGTAGCGGAAACAACTGTATCTGTAGTCGACTTACCTAATGATGAAATGAAAGGTAGGATAATAGGAAGAGAAGGTAGAAATATCAGAGCTCTTGAACAACTTACAGGTATAGATATAATAATAGATGATACCCCAGAAGCTGTAGTAATATCGGGATTTGATCCTATTAGAAGAGAAGTTGCCAGATTGGCACTAGAAAAATTAATATCAGATGGAAGAATTCACCCAGCTAGAATTGAAGAAATGGTTGAAAAAGCAAAAAAAGAAATAGAACAGCAGATTAAAGATGAAGGAGAACAAGCAACACTTGACACTGGTGTACATGGACTTCACCCTGAACTTATAAAATTATTAGGCAGGTTAAAATTTAGAACAAGCTATGGTCAAAATGTATTGAAACATTCTATAGAAGTTTCTTATCTTGCAGGAATAATGGCTGCTGAACTTGGAGCTGACGTAAAGATAGCAAAAAGAGCTGGATTATTACATGATATAGGTAAAGCTGTGGATCATGAAGTTGAAGGTCCTCACGTTACTATTGGTGAAGATTTAGCTAGAAAATATAAAGAAAATAAAGCTATATTGCATGCGATTGCTGCACATCATGGAGATGTTGAACCTCAAACTGTTGAAGCAGTTTTAATTCAAGCTGCTGATGCGATATCTGCTGCAAGACCAGGTGCAAGAAGAGAAACTCTTGAAACATATATAAAACGATTAGAAAAATTAGAAGAAATATCAAATTCATTTGATGGTGTAGAAAAATCTTTTGCAATACAAGCAGGAAGAGAAATTAGAATTATGGTAAAACCTGAAGTAACGACTGATTCAAGTATTATTATTACTGCTAAAGATATAGTTAAGAAAATTGAAGATGAAATGGAATATCCAGGACAGATTAAAGTAAATGTTATTAGAGAAACTAGAGCAATAGAATATGCAAAGTAGAAATATACGGAAGTAAACAATTTATTGTTTACTTCTTTTTAATATAGAGATACAATAAAAGTAGTTGAACAATTGTTGCACAAAAGAAGAGTTAAATTTTTCGTTAGAATTTTTGATTAAAAGAATTTAAATATTAGGAGGTATAAAATGCCAAGAGATACATATGAAAATCCATTAATATCAAGGTATGCAAGTAAAGAAATGAGTTATTTATTTTCAGATGAAAGCAAATTTTCCACATGGAGAAAGTTATGGGTTGCTTTAGCAGAAGGCGAAAAGGAACTTGGCTTAAATATAACGGATGAACAAATTGAAGAAATGAAAGCTAATATTTATAATATAGATTTTGAACTTGCTGCAAGAAAAGAAAAAGAATTTAGACATGATGTAATGGCTCACGTGCATACATATGGAATTGCTTGTCCAAAAGCGATGCCGATAATTCATCTTGGAGCAACCAGCATGTATGTTGTTGATAATACTGATGCTATTTTAATGAAAAAAGCACTTTTTTTAATTAAGAAGAAACTTGTAAATTTAATTAGTGTCTTATCAGAATTTTGTTTAGAATATAAAGATATGCCAACTTTGGGATATACTCATTATCAGCCAGCACAACTTACTACTGTAGGAAAAAGAGCAAGTTTGTGGTTACAGGATTTGTATATTGATTATGAAGAAATTACTCATGTAATTGATATGGTGAAATTAAGAGGAGTTAAGGGTACTACAGGCACTCAGGCAAGTTTTATGAGTCTTTTTAATAACGATGGAGAAAAGGTTAATAAGTTAGAAAAACTTGTAGTCGAAAAAATGGGTTTTAAAGATGCTTTTAAATTGACTGGTCAGACATATACTAGAAAAATTGATTATTATGTGTTGTCTACTTTAAGCGGTATTGCACAAAGTTTACATAAAATTACTAATGATATTAGAATATTACAAAGTCAAAAAGAAATTGAAGAACCATTTGAAAAAAGTCAAATAGGCTCTTCTGCAATGGCATATAAAAGAAATCCTATGAGAAGTGAAAGAATAGCGTCGTTATCTAGATTTATTATGTCAAATGAAGCTAATATGGCCAATACTACTGCAACTCAGTGGTTAGAAAGAACACTAGACGATTCAGCTATTAAAAGGTTAAGCATACCTCAGGGATTCTTGGCAGCGGATGCTATTCTTGGAATTGCAATTAATGTATTTTCAGGATTAGTTGTAAATGATAAAGTGATACAAAAACATATTAATGAAGAACTTCCTTTTATGGCTACAGAAAATATTATTATGGAAGCAGTAAAACGTGGTGGTAACAGACAGGAACTTCATGAGGAAATAAGAGTATTATCTATGCAATCTGCAGAGCAAGTGAAAAAATTCGGTAGACAAAATGATTTAATCGATAGAATGTCTAAGAGCAAAATAATCAACATGTCAATAGAAGAAATTGAAGAAACAATTAATCCTAGTAACTATGTAGGAAGAGCACCTCAACAGGTTGTAGAATTTTATAATGAAACAATTAAACCAATTCTTGAAGAAAATAAGGATATGCTAGGTGTTGATGTAGAGTTAAGAGTATAGAATTATTTATAGGTTCTATAAAAGAGAGACTTGCTTTTTATGCAGAATCTCTTTTTTGATAGTTTTATTTTATTTGGGTATATAGAAGGTGGACTATAAATCATGGTTTAAGAATTACTTTTATACATTCATCCTTCTTTTTATCAAATATTTCATAAGCATGCTTACCTTTGTCTAAAGATAATTTATGTGTTATTATATCAGTAGCATCAAATTTTTCTTCTTCTATATATTTTAAAATTGTATCTATATAAGCTTGGGCAGGGCATTGGCCCATTTTTAAAGTTATATTTCTAGAGAAGAAGTCACCTAATGGAAAATTATTGTATCGTAGGCCATACACTCCTACAAGTACGACGGTACCTCCTTTTCGAACAGCTTGAGTTGCTATTTCTATAGCAGACTTTGAACCGCCTTGTAACTTTAAAGCTGTTTCAATTTTTTCAAAAGTTGACATCTTTCCATCTAATCCTACACAATCAATTACAACATCAGCACCTCCATTAGTTATTTCTTTTATATATTCTCCAGTATTATCATAGTCTTCAAAATTAATAACTTCAACATTGTAATTATCTTCGGCATGTTTTAATCGATATCCAACTCTGTCAACGGCGATTATACGCTTCGCATCTCTGAATGCTGCCCATTTTATAGTTAAAAGACCTACTGGACCACAACCTAAAATAACAACAGTATCACCAGATTTAACACCACCAATATCGACACCCCAATAAGATGTTGGAAGGATATCGGTTAAAAATAATGCCTGTTCATCACTTAGTTGATTAGGTATTTTTGTAGGCCCTACATTAGCGTAGGGGACTCTTAAGTATTCTGCTTGACCACCAGCATATCCTCCAAGAGTATTACTGTAGCCAAATATACCTCCAATTTCCCCATAATCATTTGAATTATCACATTGACTATACAAATCATGTTGACAATACCAACAATGTCCACAAGCTACTGGAAATGGAACAATAACTCTATCTCCTTTTTTTACTTTGTGAACATCTTTTCCTGCTTCTTCTACAATTCCCATTGTTTCATGTCCTAACACAAATCCCTTTGGCATGTTGGGAATTAATCCATGAACAAGATGTAAATCAGAACCACATATAGCCGTTGATGTTACTTTAACAATTATATCATCATGATTTTCAATTTTTGGGTCATCTACATTCTTAACATTTACTTCTTGTATTCCTTCATATACTAATGCTTTCATATTAACCTCATAAATAACTTTTTTATTTATCTTTGCCTTATGAAGATTTAATATACAAAAATTTATGGCTTCGAATTAAGGTATTTTGATATATATATAATATATTTTAAAAACTATATTACAAATATTTAAAAATGGGTAGGAATACATAGACCTAATTTGGAAACAATATCCTTGGAGGTGTTTCAATATGATATCACGTAAATCGGTTATAACATTTGGTATGGTTGCAATCCCTATTGCCATGTACACTGCAACACAGGACAATGACATTCGCTTCAATCAGTTGCATAAAGAAGACAATAGTCGTATTAGATACAAGAAAACATGTGGCCACTGCGGCAAGGAAATTAATTCTAATGATATAGTAAAAGGATATGAGTATGATAAGGACAAGTATGTTGTAATTACAAATGAAGAAATTGAAAAAATAAAGACTGAAAAAGAAAAATCAATTCAAATTCTTCACTTTGCTCAATTAAATCAGATTTCTCCTGTTTACTATGAAAAGACCTATCAGGCAGCTCCTGAGACAGGAGGAGAAAAGGCCTTTGAGTTGTTAAGGTCTGCACTTATGGCAGAACAAAAAATAGCTATAGGTAAGACAGTTATGGGAACGAAGGACACGCTTATGGCAATAATTCCTCGAGAAGAAGGTATACTTATTTCTACTATGTTCTTTGCTGATGAAGTTAAGGATCTTCAAAAACAATATACTAAGCCTGAAGTATCAGAGCAGGAGTTGAATATGGCAAAAACGCTAATTAACTCCATGGATACGCCATTTGATCCTTCTTTGTATAAAGATGAATACCAGACAAGACTTCGTCAACTAATAGAGACAAAAGTTTCTGGAAAAGAGGTTGTGGCTGTTGAAAGCGAAAGTCCTGGTAAAGTCATTGACCTTATGGAGGCACTAAAAGCTAGCGTAGAAAAAGCTAAGAAAGACAAGGAATCGGCGTAATCTTATGAATGTACAATTAGACGAATATAACCAAAAAAGAAATTTTGGAAGGACTTTAGAGCCTGTAGGTAAGATAAAAGATTCGGAGGAATTTTTAAGATTTGTTGTTCAGCATCATTTAGCTAGTAGAGATCACTTTGATTTTCGACTGGAATGGAAAGGTGTTCTTTTAAGCTGGGCGGTACCCAAAGGCCCCTCTTATAATAGTTATGATAAAAGGTTGGCTGTTCAAGTAGAGGACCACCCTTTAGAATACAGAAATTTTGAAGGTACTATACCAAAAGGGCAATATGGTGGAGGGGTAGTTATGCTCTGGGATGAGGGTTTTTGGGAACCTCATTGTAATGTGGAAGAAGGTATCAGTGATGGAATGCTAAAGTTTGGCCTAAAAGGAAGACGGTTAAAGGGTAGATGGGCTTTAATTCGATTAAAAATTAAAGCTGGTGAAACTAAGAATAATTGGCTTCTATTAAAGGAAAAAGATGAGCATGTAAAAAATGATGACGGAATATCCCAATTTATTACTAGTATAAGGACCGGACGAACTATGATTGAAATTGAAAAAGACGAAGATGAAAAAATTACTAAAAATCCCTTTAACAATGTTGAGGTTCAGTTAGCTAAATTAGTTAAGTCGGTTCCCAAGGAAGAGGACTGGCTCTATGAATTGAAATATGATGGCTACAGAATTGTGTCATTTGTGGAAGAGAACAGTGCAAGGTTAATAACTAGAAACGGAAATGATTATACAAAGCATTTTTATGATATTGCTTCAGCTCTCATTGACTTGGCCAAAGGAAGGGCTATGGTTCTAGATGGGGAAATAGTTATCACTGATGAAGACGGTAAAACGGATTTTCAGGCATTACAGAACTATTTTAAAAGTAAAAAAGTAAAAAATCTTACATATATTATATTTGATCTTCTTGCGTTAAATGGAGTGGATTTACGAAACCATCCTTTAATTGCTAGAAAAGAAAAGTTAGAATATTTGATGAGAGATGCTCCAAAAAATTTATACTACAGCCGTTATGTCAATGGATACGGAAATGAAAGTTTTACTGCAGCCTGTGAAGCAAGCATGGAAGGTATAGTAGGAAAAAAAGCTAATTCAATTTATAGTGGAACAAGGAATGGCGATTGGATAAAGCTTAAATGCGACAAAAGGCAGGAATTTGTTATCGGAGGTTATTCGCTTTCTGATAAAAGAACTAAGGGGGTAAGTTCACTTCTCCTTGGTGTGTATGAGGGAGATAAATTAGTATATGCAGGACGTGCAGGAACTGGTATTAGCGAATCTGACATGAAAATACTTGAAGATAAATTTGAGAACTTAAAAAAAACTGAATCTCCTTTTGTACTTATTCCTAAATCTAAATCCAACGAAAACATTACATGGCTTGAGCCTAAAATAGTTGCTGAAATTAAGTTTGCCGAATGGACTAAGGAAAATTTATTAAGGCAAGCAAGCTTTAAAGGTTTACGTATTGATAAGAATCCTAAAGAAATAAAAAGAGAAAAAGCTGTGGGTAAGATAGAGCTTCAATCAACTATACAAGAAGTTAAAAAACCTGTTAAAATTAATTCAAAGGACCTTGTTATTGAAGGGGTGAAAATATCAAGTCCTAATAAGATAATATTTAATGACCTTGAGATTACGAAAGAAGATGTAATTCGTTATTATTCAAAGGTTTCAGAACGAATGCTTCCCTATGTGGGTCATAGGGTATTAAGTATTGTTCGTTGTCCTAAAGGCGTGTCACAGAATTGCTTTTATAAAAAACATCCAGGTTTAGGCAGCAAAGGTATAATTACAATACCTCTTATTAACAGTAATAAAGAGGCAGAAGATTACTTTTATATTGAGAATATATTAGGTCTTATATCTGAAGCACAAATGGGTACACTGGAGTTTCATACTTGGGGAAGCCGTGTTGATCAGCTTGAAAGACCAGATATGATGGTATTTGACTTGGATCCAGATGAAGGAATGGATTTAAGCAGGGTACGTAAAGGCGTAGAGGATATAAAGAGTATTCTTGATGAACTTTCACTTAATTCATACCTTAAGACTAGTGGTGGCAAAGGGTATCATATAGTTGTACCATTAAAACCGTCGGTCACTTGGAAAAAATTTCATGACTTTGCAAAGCAAGTTGCAGAAGTAATGGAGCATAAGTGGCCAGAGCGATATACAAGTAATGTTAGAAAATCTAAGCGTACAAACAAAATATTCATCGACTGGATTCGGAATGCCAGAGGAGCTACTAGTATTGCTCCCTATTCTCTAAGAGCTAGAAAAGGAGCCAAAGTAACAATGCCCATTAGATGGGATGAGCTTAATAAAGTTGCCCCTGACGGTATCAATATGAATGATGCGCTTTTAAGGATTAGTGGTCCAGATCCTTGGGAGGATTTTTTCAAAAATAATCAGATGCTTAAGTAACAACTTATCTATATATTTAATAGTTAGGAACATTGCTGTATGGAAATCGTCTAAAATATTAAAGGGAGGTTTTTTGCATGAAAAGTAAAATTAGATTACTAATATGTTTATTGCTCATATCAACAATGATTTTAACAGGATGCTTAAATGTTTCTAATGATTTAATGAAGGGAATTGTATCCAACAATGAAGATAGGATACCAGAGCAAATGGAAGAAAAATTAAACCAAGCTATTTTGAATTTTACTTGGAACTTCTTTAAAGAAAGCTCCAACAATGAAGGTAATATAATGATTTCTGCACCATCTATTTATTTTGCATTAGCTATGACATTAAATGGAGCTAATGGTGATACTAAAGAGCAAATGCTAGATGCTTTAAAAGTAGAAGACATTACAATTGAAGAATTAAATTTAGGATTAAGTGACTGGATGGTTTCATTAATGTCAGATAATAGAATTGCTGAGCTTTCAATTGATAATTCAATTTGGTATAGAGAAGGTTTTAAAGCAAATAAAAAATTTTTGCAAACCAATGCGGATTATTATTCTGCATATGTAAAAAGTTTAGATTTTAGTGATAGGAATGCATCTGATGAGATTAATAATTGGGTTAAAGAAGCAACGAATGATACTATTGATAAAATAGTTGGAGAAATAGATGAGAACACAATGATGTATCTAATTAACGCTATTTATTTTAAAGGAGACTGGAAAGAACAATTTGCAAACAGTAAAACATTCAAGAAGACTTTTAATGCACCAACTGGTAAAGTTGAAACAGATTTCATGAATAGAAGAGGGAATATAGATTGTGTAGAAAGCAATGGCATAACTGGAGTTGTATTGCCATACTTAGATGAACAGTTTGCTTTTGTTGGATTATTGCCAAAAGAAGATCAAACTCCTAAAGAAATGATAAACAGTCTGTCAGCTTTAGATTTTATAAAATTGATAAACAGCAAAAAAATAAAAAATATAGAACTATCATTACCAAAATTTGAAAGCAGCTATGAAGACAGTTTGGTAAATGAGTTGGTTAATTTAGGAATGGAAATTCCTTTTGATTATAGTAATGCAGATTTTTCTCTGATGAAAGAAGATTTAACAAAAGATTTATTTATCAGTGAAGTAAAACATAAAACATTTATAAAGGTTGATGAAAAAGGAACTGAAGCATCTGCGGTAACATCAGTAGAAATGGAAACTACATCAATGCCTGCAGAACTTTCAAAGGTTGTCTTTGATAGGCCATTTTTATATGGAATAGTAGATGTTACAACAGGAATACCACTATTCATAGGTATAATGGAAAATCCAAATAAGTAGTAAAAATATCTATTTCTTTCTTATAATACTAAAGTGAGTCTACATATTAGTTGGAAATATTACTTTGGAAATAGATTAAATTTGACAAAATACTACTTTACAATACATATTACTTGACACAAAAAAGAATCAATGATATATTAAATTAACAGAACTAAATAATTCGGGAGCTTTTAAAGGCTGAGAGGAAACTGTAAGTTTCGACCGTACCTGATTTGGATAATGCCAACGTAGGGAAACTGTTTATGAAAGTGAATGGGATATACCACATTGTTGGTATATCCCATTTTTATTAGAAAGGATAGAAATATGGAAAGTTACAAAACATCAACATTTAGCAATGGTTTATTGTGGTTTGGTGCATCAGTATCCATTGCGGAAATTTTTACAGGAACATTATTTTCATCTCTTGGTTTTGCAAAAGGGTTTATTGCTATACTAGTTGGCCACATTATAGGGTGTGTTCTTCTGTTTTTTGCTGGAATGATAGGTGCTAAAAGTGGAAAATCTTCAATGGAATCAGTTGGATTATCATTTGGGAATCGAGGAAGAAATTTTTTTGCACTGCTTAATGTTCTACAGCTTATGGGATGGACTTCAGTAATGATAATACAAGGTGCAAGAGCAATGAGTATTATGCTAAACACAACTATTGATACGCATACTAATTTGTTGTTATGCAGTATAATTGGAGCAGTAATTCTTGCATGGGTGATTATTGGTCCTAAAAATTTGGAGAAGGTTAATGTTGTTGCCGTGGGAGGATTGTTTATTTTAACAATTTTATTAGGTTTCACAGTTTTTAAAGGAGGTCCATTAACACATATTAATGGGCAATTGAGTTTAGGTGCAGCAATAGAACTGTCTATAGCAATGCCTCTTTCTTGGTTACCTTTGATCTCGGATTATACCAAGGATGCAAAGCATCCATTAATCGCAACAAAAGTAAGTGTAATTACATATTTTTTTGGAAGTGTATTTATGTATACTATCGGTTTAGGAGCAGCGATTTTTACTGGTGAAAGTGATATTGCTATTATCATGTATAAGGCAGGATTTGGAATTCTTGGAGTACTAATAATACTGTTTTCAACAGTTACAACCACTTTTTTAGATGTTTATTCTGCAGGAGTAAGTTTAAAAACAATTAACAATAAACTATCTGAAAAATACATGTCTATACTGGTGTGTATTGTTGGCACTGTAACTGCAATTTTATTGCCTGTGGAACAATTTGAAAACTTCTTATTGTTAATAGGCTCAGTGTTTTCTCCTATGATTGCAGTGTTGATTGCAGATTACTATATTCTAAAAAAAGATAATCTGAAAAAGTCCGTGAATAAGAAAAACTTTATTATTTGGCTTATAGGATTTGCCATATATAGAATGTTGTTAAACATGGATATTATTATTGGAAGTACAGTTCCAGTAATAGTTATTACATTAATTTTATGTGTGATAATAAATAAAATAAAGTCACCAAGTTTCAACGTATAATTTTCTGAACAAAACAATTTTACAGTAACAAGATGAAATGTTTTATGTTAAAGGCATAAAAAGGGGTACACCACCGAGGGTGTAATCTTCTTTTCGTGCCTTTTTCTATAATCCTATCTAATAAAAATAACAAAAAAGGAGATAAAATGATAAAAAGTAAAAGTATTATTTTAAAAAAAAAAATTTTTACAGCATTGCTGGCATGTATGGGTTATGTACTAAATACTTTTGTATGGATTCCTGGAATGGCACCTTTTCAACATTTTATAAATGTAATAGCTGCTGTATTTCTGGGACCAGCTTGGAGTTTTGTATGTGCACTGATAATTGGAATATTGAGAATGATACTAAATGGACGACCTATATTGGCGGTTATCGGAGCTATAGTGGGAGCTTACTTTTCAGGCCTACTGTACAAAAGATTTCAAAAATTATATTGGGCAGTATTAGGAGAGGTAATAGGTACTGGAATAATTAGTGCTATTATTTCGTATCCATTTATGAGATTATTTTATGGATTACCGAAAAGTTCGATTTTTACTTATATTCCATTATTTCTTCCATCATCTTTCATGGGAGCAATGCTTGGATTGTTGCTTATAAAAACATTAAAGAAAATAAAGATGTTTGATAGTATAAAGTCGTTGGTAAACGAACTTGACATGAATAATAAACAGTGATATATTTAGATAAACTAAATATTGGGAGCTTATGAATAGGCTGAGAGGAAACTGTAAGTTTCGACCGTACCTGATTTGGATAATGCCAACGGAGGGAACTGTTTATGAAAGTGAATGGGATATACCACATGTTGGTAAATCCCATTTTTAGTTTAAATCTAATAAGCAGGAGATTTAATATGTTTTCAGAAGTTTTAAAAAATGTTAAAAACAACACACCTTTGGTTCACAATATTACAAATTATGTTACAGTTAACGATTGTGCAAATATATTGTTAGCTTGCGGAGGTTCTCCCATCATGGCTGATGATATAGAAGAAGTTGAAGAAATTACATCAATATGCAATGCATTGGTTATTAACATAGGAACATTAAATTCAAGGACTGTTGAGTCTATGATTAAGGCTGGGAAAAAAGCAAATGAGCTAAGTATTCCCGTTATACTTGATCCAGTGGGAGCAGGTGCATCTAAGCTTAGAACAGAAACCACCTTTAAGCTATTAGAAGAAGTGAAATTTACTGTTATAAGAGGTAATATGTCAGAAATAAAAACAGTAGGAAAGGCTAACATAAATAAAACAAGAGGTGTGGATGCAAATGAAGATGACTCATTAAACGAAGACAATATAGAAGGAGCAGTAAAATATATTAAATCTTTAGCGAAAAAACTTTCTGTAATCGTAGCTGTTACTGGTGCCATAGATATTGTTACAGATGGTTCAAAAACATATTTGATTAGAAACGGACATCCTTTGATGAGTAAAATATCCGGAACAGGATGTATGCTTTCTTCTATAGTTGGTGCTTATTGCGGAGCCAACAAGAGCAATTTTTTAGAAGCCACAGCAGCTGCAGTATGTTCCATGGGACTATGTGGTGAACTTGCTTATGAAAAAATGAAAAAGAATGACGATGGAACATCTTTATTAAAGGCTCATTTAATAGATTATATTAGTAAACTAGATGTTCAAATACTGAAAGAAGGTGCAAAACTTGAAATTAAATAATAAATCATTAGTTCTATATGCAATTACAGATAGGACATGGTTAAATGGTAAGACACTTCCTGAAATAGTGGAAGAGGCAATATTAGGAGGAGTAACGTTCATTCAATTAAGAGAAAAAAACTTATGTTTAGAAGAATTTTTAAAAACAGCCAAAGAAGTGAAGAAAGTAACTGACAAATATAATATTCCATTTGTCATAAATGACAATGTAGATATAGCAGTTTTAGTTAATGCAGACGGTGTGCATATAGGACAAAGTGATGAAGAAATTATAACAGCAAGGCAAAAATTAGGTTATGACAAAATAATTGGCCTTTCAGCGAAAACAGTGGCAGAGGCGGTTAAGGCTGAACAAAACGGAGCGGATTACATTGGTGTTGGAGCAGTTTTTAATACATCAACAAAACTTGATGCTGATAGTGTTTCAATTGAAACACTGAGGAACATATGTAAATCAGTTAATGTACCTGTTGTTGCAATTGGAGGAATAACAAAAGATAATGTACTTGAACTAACAGGTACAGATATATCTGGTATATCTGTGATATCAGCAATCTTTGCACAGGACAATATTAGAAATGCTGCATCTGAACTTATAAAATTAACAAAGAAAATAATAGAATGAAGGTGAAAAAATGAAAAAGGTATTAACAATAGCCGGATCTGACTCAAGTGGCGGAGCAGGTATCCAAGCAGATTTAAAAACTATGAATAGTCACAAAGTTTACGGTATGAGTGTTATAACAGCATTGACTGCTCAAAATACAACCGGAGTATATGGTGTATTTGAATCTTCGCCAGAATTTGTATCAAAGCAAATGGATACGATTTTTACTGATATATATCCTGATGCAGTTAAAATAGGTATGGTTTCAAATAAAGAAATAATATCAGTTATCGCCGATAAGCTTATTCAATACAAAGCAAAAAAAATAGTTCTTGATCCGGTAATGGTAGCTACAAGTGGAAGTAAACTTTGCAAGGATGATTCAATTGAAATGCTTATAAACAAATTAATACCTCTGGCGACTGTAATAACGCCAAATATTCAAGAAGCTCAGGTGCTATGTGGTTTTGAAATTCAGAGCAAGGAAGACATGCAGAGAGCTGCAGTTAAAATATCAGAAAGTTATTCAGGTTATATTCTTATTAAAGGAGGGCATTTAACTTTCAGCAGTGATGATTTGTTATATTGTAATGGAAAGTTTATGTGGTACGAACAAACAAGAATAGAAAGTCAAAACACTCATGGAACAGGATGTACACTTTCATCAGCAATTGCTTGTAACTTGGCTGAGGGTTATGATATTAAGACAAGTATACAAAATTCAAAAGAGTATATTACAGGTGCTTTAAAAGCAGGATTAAATATAGGAAAGGGAAGAGGACCTTTAAATCATTGTTGGAATCTTTAGTTGTGTGTATGTAGGACTCCTAGCAAATAGTCAAGCTATAGGGATACAATAAAAAGTCCACAGTGTCTGATTGCATTATATAGTATAAATAAGTAAGACGCCGAGCAAATTTTTAAAGCTTCAGTCGCTACGCTTCTTCAGCTTCTAAGTTTATATATTACCGGAAATATCAATTGCAACAGTAATTATAAAGAGGTATGGATTTTATGGCTCGGAAGAAAATTACATGATTGCATTAAATGTGGAAATAAGTTACAATTATAGTGTGGGTACATTGATTCGGGAGAGAATAGAACCTGCTACCATTAAGAGAGGAGAAATTATTATGTTTAGAGAAATGAGAAGAAAAAAACAATTGTTAGCGGAAGAAAAGACTGTAGATATTCTAAAGTCATGTACATCTGGTGTGCTAGGAGTAATAGGTGATGACGGTTATCCATATACTGTTCCTGTAAGTTATACTTATAAAGATGGTAAGATATATATACATAGTGCAAAACAAGGACATAAAATTGATAGTATAGTAAAAAATGATAAAGTGACTTTTTCAGTAATAGAGAAAGATGATGTAATTCAAGAAACATTTACTACTCATTTTAGAAGTGTTTCTATATTTGGTAGGGCAAGGATTCTTACAGAGGATTCAGATAGACGACAAGCCCTAGAGAGTTTAGTAGAAAAATATTCACCGGATTATATTAAAGAGGGACAACTAGAAATTACTAAAGAATGGAACAGAGTTTGTTTAATTGAAATTAAAATTGAACATATGACCGGCAAAGAGGCTATAGAACTTGTAAATAAAAATAATTAGTTAGGCATAAAATCTTACATTTGATTTTTCTGATGAAGTAAACAATTCATACTCTGTTCAAGCTTTGGTAACTGTAGAATATGAGATGAATAATATAAAATGACAAGGGTAAAGAAGTATGAATATAGTTTAAATAAGCGCATTATCTAGTTGATATGATAATTAACAAAACAGGGTTGTTGCATTGAGAAATCAGCGTAACGCCTTTTTTTATGATTTATTTAAACAATTATGATTTATTTAAACAATATAGAAATTATTTCACCTATTATAGAATTTTTTATTGACAAAGCATCTATAATGTGTATAATGAATATATACATTATAGATGGTGGTAAAGATGAATATAATAATTAGTAATTCAAGCGGTCAACCTATTTATGAACAGATTGTTTCACAGATAAAGTCACTTATTATTTCGGGCGAATTAAATGAAGGAGATGCGCTGCCTTCAATGAGGCTTTTGGCAAAAGAGCTGCGAATCAGTGTGATTACAACAAAACGAGCATATGAAGAACTTGAAAGAGAGGGATTTACCGTTTCCTTTACCGGAAAAGGAAGTTTTGTTGCAAGCCGGAATATTGATTTAATTAAAGAGCAACAGCTGAAGGAAATTGAAAATCATATGCAGGAAATTATTAAATTATCTTATAATTGTGGGATAAAGCTAGACGAATTAATAGAAATGTTGACTTTATTTTATGAAGGAGAGTAACTTATGGAATATGCATTGAAATTAGAAAATGTAACAAAGAAATATAAAGATTTTAAGTTAGACAATGTTAATATTGGCATGCCTAAAGGATGCATAATGGGTTTTATTGGAGAAAATGGAGCTGGCAAAAGTACAACTATAAAACTTATTCTAGATTTAATAAATCGAGACGAAGGAATAATTACAATTTTAGATAAAGATAATAAAAATGAAATGTATTCGATTAAGGAAAATATCAATCCTATTTAAATTTGGAGTGGAAAAAGGGCGTATTTTAATGATGATAGTTTTGTTTGCTCCAACAGGAATCATAGTGATATTGTCTAAATTAGGACTTGAAATGCCATCTTTTGATGCAGAAATTCTTAAATTAATAATATATTTATCTCCCGTATTTGCTTTAGTATTATTTTCAATATCAGTTTTGATTTCATTATCAATATATAAGAATAAAGAATTTTAATATGAAGCAGTAAGCTTATTAAATATAAATAAAAAAGCTATTAAATTGAAAGGGAGATGTTAAAATCTCTCTATAAATATAAAATTTTTATGTCGCAAAATATCTATTTTGCGACATAAAACCATTAATTTGAGAGAAGAGCCCTTAAAATAGTTCAAATTTCACTATTTTGTTAACTTTAGTCATTTTAATATAAAAACAGGTTTTGTGATGATATAAATTAATTTGTCTTAGATGGTTTAATTTATTTTATAGATTAATTTATATTGATTTATAATTATATTATGCAATTAATTATATAAAATATATATTTTCACACATTAATTATATAGGTTTAGTTTTCTATGGCTAATTGCTAGTCTTTGTAAAAACGACGCCTTAAAATGCGTTTTAACGAAAGTTATTTTATCAAACGACTATTTATACCTTTAGTTTTTAATGACATTAAATAGAAAATCAGATAAAAAAAACGAGGCTTTAAAATGCGTTTTAACGAAAGTTATTTCATTAATTGACCATTTATACCATTAGTATCAAAACTATTTGGATATTTCTAGTACTATATCAGAAAGTTTAATAATTTTAACAAAAATAAAAACAAAGACTTTGATTTTTATTTTTTTGAAGGCTTGTCTTTCTTCCCATTTTTGTATATAATTTAATTATAAAGATTTTGCGACAATTTAATTTATCCAAGGAGAATATTATGTATACGAATTATAATGACCTATGCCCTCCTCCAATGAGTGATTTTTTAGAATATATGTTATCTATTAAAGGCAGATCAGAAAAAACGGTCAGTGAATACTTCCTTGACCTAAGAACCTTTTATAGATTTATAGTAGTAAGATATAAATTAAGTTCTAAGATTGACGTTTTTGATGATATAGATATTAACTTAGTTACTTTAGATATTTTAAAAAAAATTAAAATTATGGACCTTCATGCTTTTATCGCTTTTATGGACAGAGAAAGGAATAATTCTAATAGAACTAAGGCTAGAAAAATTGCATGCCTTCGCTCTTTTTTTAAATATTTATATTCCATTGTTAGGTTAATTTCTGAAAATCCTGCCATTGACTTAGAAACTCCAAAA
Organism: Sedimentibacter sp. MB31-C6; assembly: GCF_035934735.1. Lineage (NCBI taxonomy): Bacteria > Bacillati > Bacillota > Tissierellia > Sedimentibacter > Sedimentibacter sp. MB31-C6. The sequence goes on along the minus strand of NZ_CP142396.1, from coordinate 46,397 downwards.
AAAAACAGTCGTTTACCTGTAGCTTTGTCTTTAGATGAATCAAAGGATATACTTACATCTATTAATGGGGCTAATGAAAAACGTGATTTTGCAATAATTACATTATTTTTAAATTGTGGGCTTCGATTATCAGAGCTAATAAGTATTGATATAGATAAAATCAAAGGTGATACATTAACTGTTGTAGGTAAAGGTAACAAGGAAAGAACAATTTACTTGAATGATGCCTGTGTAAAAGCCATTGAAGATTATCTTGCTGTAAAACCGGATTCAAAGCCTGGCCATGAAAACGCGCTATTTTTAAGTAATCGTAAAACTAGATTCACTCAAAGAGGTGTTCAACACATGGTTTGTAAATACTTAAATGAAGCCGGTTTATCTGGCAAGCACTACTCTCCTCACAAATTGCGCCACACTGCTGCAACTTTGATGTATCAGTATGGTAATGTAGATATTAGAGCACTTCAGGAATTACTTGGTCATGAAAGTGTATCTACTACACAAATTTATACGCATATAGATAAAAAACAATTACGTGAAGCTGTTAAACATAATCCTTTAAATGATATTTAAAAGTATTTATTAAGCCAAGCTCTAGTATTAATAATGTAAGAGCTTGGCTTTTCAATTATTTACTTTCCTTTTTCATAAGTTTTTTCAGAGCTTTTTTGGATCCTCTAGCAATATCTTTTTCCAATTTTCTATCTTCAAAACTTGTAAAAAGAGTATTTAAATCATAATCTGAAGGATATAAATCCTTGGCTTTATATTGTAATTTAATTTGTTTTATATTAACTTCTATGAAGTCATCATTATAAAGAACAGTAACGTTGTTAAATTCATTTTTTGATTTATATATTAAACCATAGTCTTTATATTCAGATAAATATACTCTATCTCCTATTTCATAGGTAAATGAAATATCATTATTAGAAATATATTTTTCAATTCTAACTTTACCTTTATCAACAATACTATAATCATAAACTTTAGTATCAATATAACTTTTAGCTCTTTTAATTACATTGTTGTTTATTCCCATTTTATCTGCAATCCACAAAGCATTGCTTTTCCCTGATTTTCCAATTTGTAATTTGTATAAAGGCTCTAATGTTTCATTATCAAAAAGCATCGCTGCATTTTCAAAATCAGTATGATTCAAAGTGTAGTTCTTAATTTCGCCATAGTGTGTTGTTGCAACAGTAATTGCTCCTTTGTGATATACTTCTTCTAGCATAGATATTGCTAAAGCTGCACCTTCGTTAGGCTCAGTTCCACTACCTATTTCATCGAAAAGCAAAAGGGTTGATTTATTTGTTTTATTAATGATTTCAGCTAAGTTTTTAACGTGAGATGAAAATGTACTTAACGCATTTTCAATACTTTGATCATCTCCAATATCAGCAAAAATACTATTAAATATAGATATGTTTGAACCTTCATCACATGGTATGTGAAAGCCTGATTGCACTGCTAATGTTAATAAACCAACAGCTTTCAGCACAACTGTTTTTCCACCTGCGTTAGGGCCAGTAATAATAAGTGTTCTATAAACTTTTCCAATGGAAAAGTTTAAAGGTATAATATTGCCTTTAAGTAATGGATGACGACCGTTAATAATATTAATATAGCCATAATCATTTATAATTGGCGAAATTCCTTGAATTTCGATACTGTATTTTGCTTTAGCAAATATCATATCATATATACCAATTACTTCTATATTTCTTGTTATTTCGTCTATATAATCCTTAACTAATCCAGTTAAAAATGATAAAATTTGATATTCCTCATCAGATTCTTGAGCCTTAAGTTGTAATAATTCTGATGTATATTTACTAATAATTGAAGGCTCGATGAAAACTGTTGAGCCAGTAGAAGAAGTATCTACAATCATTCCATCTACTTGATTTTTATAAGACGATTTAATAGGAATTGTAAATCTTCCATTTCTATTTGTTATAAAAAATTCCTGAATATATTTTTTATTTTTATCTGATTTTAAAAAACTCTCTAGCTTTTCTTCTATTTTAATTTCAGTATTTTCAATATGTTTTCTTATTTTTTTTAGTGTTTTTGTTGCATTAGAATCTACAGAATTATTGTGTATACAAGTATTAATTTCATCTTCAATACTAGTTAATTCCTTTAAAGAATAACTGTAACTCATTAATGTAGGAGCATAGAATTTCTTATCTTCCATAAATAGTTTTACTTTTCTGCAACCTCTTAAAAAGTCAGATACATTATTTAATGCTTCTGGAGTTAGTATAGCACCTTTATTTAAATTTGCAACTATATTATCAATGTTAACAATTCCTTGTAATGGCACATTGAAGCTTTCTACAATTCTTCTTCCTTCTGTTGTTTCTATGAGTCTTTTTTTCACAGTTTGGATATTTGAAGAAGGTTTTAGTTTGTTAATCAAGTTTTTGCCTAAAGTGCTTACACAAAATTCTTTTACGTTATTTTTCAATTCTTCATATTGTAATTTTTCAAAAGTATTATTGTTCATTTTTTCCCTTTCTTTTTAATAAACTAAACTATGAAAGAATAAAAGGTAGATTTATAATATATTTGTCGCACAAAAAAAAGCTGCGGATATCCACAGCTATATTTTCTATATTTTCTATATTTTCCAGAATATATAAGAAAATTAATTATATATACAATAAAATAATTGTCATATATAATATTAGTGCGTGTATCTTCCATAGACATGATAAATAAGCGAATGAAAACAAGGATGTTTTTTTAACATCACTTGTGTTTAAACTACTTTGCTCATTTACTATTAAATTAATCTATTGGATTGATACACTCTCTAACATAAAATCTCCTATTTAAAATCTACCTTGATATTATTATATTAGCCATTAATTAAAATGTCAAGAAAAACTCGATTAGTTATTATATATGATATATTAATGTAAGGGAATTTTAATTATATCGCCTGGGTATATTGAAGCATTATGTATATCGTTTACAATTGAAATTTCATATATTATTTCTCTTATTTCTCTATTGTCGGTATAAAGTGATGCAATAGACCATAAGGTGTCCCCTTCTTTTACATTTACATAATCAAATTGAGGTATATCTTTAGAATATGCATTTAAAGTCATAATAAATGTAAAGGCCAATATACTAATTAATAATATTGTTATGAACATAAATCTTTTGAATTTTTTCATATTATTTACTTTATACTTATTCATTATAATCATATTACCACCTCGAACATATTTTCTATAATAATTGTAACAGAACATTAGTTCGAAGTCAATACATATTTTACAATTTTTACAAACAAATGTTTGATTTTTGTATATAAATGTGTTAAAATGAAGGAAAACAAAAGAGGTGGACGAATGAATTGTGAAGGCTTAAGCGATAAGCAAGTAAAGATATTAGAATACATAAAGGATGAATTAACTTTTAGGGGCTATCCTCCATCTATAAGAGAAATATGTAAGGCTGTTGGTTTAAGTTCTACTTCTTCAGTACATGCTCACTTAAATACTTTAGAAAAAAAAGGATATATTAAAAAAGGAACAAATAAAAGAAGAGCTCTCGAATTAATAGATGTTGATGACATATGTTGCAATATGCCTAAAAAAGAAATTGTTAATGTTCCTATTATAGGAACAGTTACTGCAGGATCACCTATTCTTGCAGTTGAGAATATTGATGATACTCTTCCTATTTCTATTGATTTTGTAGGTAATAATGATTCCTATGTATTAAAAGTTAAAGGCGAAAGTATGATTGAAGCTGGAATTCTAAATGGTGATTATGTGATTGTAAATTCTCAAAACACTGCAGATAATGGTGATATAGTTGTAGCGTTAATTGGAGATGAAGCTACAGTTAAGACGTTTTATAAAGAAAAGGATCATATTAGGTTACAACCTCAAAATAGCTCAATGGACCCAATTTTAATTAAAGAACCATACATATTAGGAGTTGTAAAAGCTGTAGTTAGAAAATATTAATAGAATTAAATTAAATATTTTTAATATAAAAAATAGGTAGTTGGCTGAGGATGAATCAGATAACTACCTATTTTAAATTATATTATATATTAAGCTAATATTTTTGTAAGTTAATAATAAGTTTATTTTAGATGAATTTTATTTTTAATGTCATCAAAGTCTAGCAATTTTTGTAGAGACAGCATTACTCCTAATTTAGCATGGTCGTAGAACAATCCGCCCTGAATATATGCAATATATGGAGCTCTCATAGGAGCATCTGCACTTAATTCTATTGATGATCCTGATATAAAAGCTCCTGAAGCCATAATTACTTGGTTTGTATATCCTGGCATTTCCCATGGCATTGGTGCTACATGAGCATCTACAGGAGAAGAACTTTGAATTGCTTCACAAATTTTAACAACCATATCTTTGTTATTGAATTTAATCGCTTGAATTATATCGCTTCTTTCATCATCTAAAGTTGGGGTAACTTCGTATCCTAATGAACTAAAAACACCTCCAAAGAGTATGGCTCCTTTCAGAGCTTCACTGACTATATGTGGTGCAAAGAACAATCCTTGTAGAGTATTTCTTGTAGTACCATATGTAAGTCCAATTTCTTTTCCAACTCCAGGCGCAGTTAAGCGGTTAGCTACACGATTTATTATTTCCTTTTTACCAGCCACATAACCACCAGAAAGAGCTATTCCTCCTCCGGGATTCTTAATAAGTGATCCTACAATTACATCAGCACCTACATCTGAAGGTTCGATATCATCAATAAATTCACCATAACAATTGTCAACCATTATGTATATATTTGGATAAACTTCTCGTATTTTATCAATAGCAGTTTTTATTTTTGTCAAAGTTAATGCTGACCTAAAACTATAACCTGTTGACCTTTGAATCATAAGTAGTTTAGTTTTCATGGTAATTTCTTTGATTGCTCTTTCCCAATCAATTTCACTATTATATAATGGTATCTCCTTATATTTAATTCCACTTTCCTTTAGATTACCTGGCTCGTTACCTTCTTCTCCTAATACAGTAAGGAGCGTATCATATGGCTTGCCTGATATTGCTATTACTTCATCATCATATTGTAATATGGATGAAAGTGTTAAATATAAAGCATGCGTTCCTGATGCTATAGAAGGTCTTACTAATGCATCTTCTGTATTAAATACCGAAGCAAATATTTTCTCTGTTTTTTCTCTTCCAATATCGTCATAACCGTAACCTGTATTCCAATAAAAATTAGTATAATCTAAATTATGTTCTTGCATTGCATTTATAACTTTATATTGATTATACTCTCGTACCAGTTCGATTTTTTTAAAGTATTTATCTTTAATATTTTTTTCAATATTTGCGACATAGTTAAATACATCTTTACTTATACCGAATTGTTTACATAATATATCTTCTGTTAACATATATTCTCCTATTTTTCTTCTTCTATAGTTTCATTAGTTTCATTGTTGAATATTTTCACTTTTTTATATGGTAAAATTGATGTTATTGCGTGTTTATAAACAAGCTGTTGACCTTTGTCTGTTTCAATCATTATAACATAATTATCAAAACCCATTACAGTACCAGTAAGTTTGTATCCATTATTTAAGAATAGAGTTATTGTTGTTTTTCCGCGCCTCACATTATTTAAAAAAGAATCTTGTAAATTAATTGGGTTCATTTTAATTCCTTTCTTATTTTATTTTTTTCTTTATAGTTGTATATTCGAATATCTCTTCAATTATATTATCGATTTCATTAACATCACCAATTTGAAACCACTTAACGTTTGGATCTTTTAAAAACCAGGTAAATTGCCTTTTGGCAAATCTCCTTGTATTTCGTTTTAATATTTTCACAGCTTCTTCAAGGTTGGTTTCACCTTCTAAATAATCAATAATTTCTTTATATCCTATTCCTTGCATTGAAACTAGATTCTTATGATAGCCCTTATCTAAAAGTGTTTTTACTTCTTGTATTAGACCATCAGATAACATTTTTTCTACTCGTTGATTTATCCTTTCGTATAGGATTTTTCTATCCATACTTAATCCAATTAAAAGATGTTCATACTTTTCGCTATATTTTCTTATATCAGTATTTATTTCAGAGAATTTCTTACCTGTAATATCATGTACTTCTAACGCCCGCATTACTCGTTTTACATTATTTTTATGTATTTTTTCTGCAGACTCAGGATCTACGTCTTTTAACTTATTATATAAAGCTTCCTTACCATGCTCATAATAAAATGACGTATAGTAATCTCTTATTTTCGTGTCAGATTTTGCATTTCCAAAATCTAAATCATATATTAATGAATTAACATATAAACCGCTCCCCCCTACTATAATTGGAGTTTTATTTTTTGAAAGAACATTGTCGATTATTCTTTCTGATTCGAATTTAAAATCTGAAACTGAATAGTTTTCATCAGGATTAATTATATCTATCATATGATGAACTATTCCTTGTTTTTCTTCTTCTATGATTTTTGCAGTTCCTATATTCATTCCTCTATATACTTGCATTGAATCTGCCGATATTATTTCTGTTTTTAATTTTTTTGCTAATTCTATTGAAACATAGGTTTTTCCTACCGCTGTAGGACCGACTATAACAATTATTTTATTATTCATTTATTAATCCTTTATTCATTAACTTTGAATTCTTTCAAACATTCTTTCAATTTCATATTTTGACATTTTAATTATAACAGGCCTACCATGTGGACACGTGTAAGGATTATCAGTATTTCTTAAATTTTCAATTAATTTTTTAATTTCAAGAGTATGTAATTTATCTCCTGATTTTACTGATTGTACGCATGCATTCTTTATAATTTTATCAATTTGTATATTTGATTTACTAATTCCTTTTATAGAATCAAGAATCGTATAAAATAATTCCTTTATATTAGTATTACTAAAAATAACAGGTATATTACTTATCAGTATAGCATTAATACCAAATTTTTCAAAAGAAATACCTAAGTTTTCAAAAATATTTTCATTGTCTGCTGCTATAGAAAAATCTTCATAGGATAAATTTATAACTTCTGGAACAATTAGTTCTTGTTTTAAAATTTCACTATTTTGAAATTGATATAAAAATTTTTCGTAATTTATTCTTTCATGTGCAGCATGTTGATCTATCATATACATTTCTTTTTTTGTTTTATTTTCGCATATTATATATGTGTCCATTATTACACCGATAATTGAAAGTTCTGGTATTTTTTCAATTATATTTTCTTCAATAAGTATTTGTTGTTTTTTATTATCTTTATCCTTTGTTGACAAATATATTTGGGTATCACCTTCACCTTCTGATATACAATTATCTTCAAGTGTTTTATAATTTTCATCTTTCTTTATTGAATCTTCAATGGCTTCTTCAAATATATTTTTATTTTTAATATCATTATCTACTTTGTAGTTAACTTCTGTAAATTTAATATTATCTATATTGTTTAAATCATCATAATTTATATGTAAAGTATTTTCAACACTTTTATTATCAAAAATAGAATTATTTACATTTGTTTTTTTAGATTTTTCATGGAAAGTTTCTTTTTTAATTTCTTTAATTATATTAGCAGAGTTAAGAGCCTTATATATTGATTTTTTAACTTCATTTAAAATAAGTTCTTCATTTTGAAACCGTAGTTCTGTTTTAGCAGGATGAACATTTACATCTATTAATGCGGGTTCAACTTCAAGTTTTAAAAAACATGCAGGATATTTGTTTTTAGGCAGCAAAGTATTATAAGCTGCTTCTATAAAGTAGTTAATTCTTTTGTGCTTAATATATCTACCATTTACAAATATTAGCTGATGTTTTCTATTACCTCTGTAATAATTTAAGTTCGTTGTATATCCTGTAATTTCAATTATATCATTTTTGTAATTTACGTTTAATAATGAATTATAAAGTTCTTTATCATAGAGACTAGAAATAGTATTTATGAAATTATTTGTTTTCGGTGTTTTAAAAGCAACATTGCTATTATTAATATACTTAAATGATATATTTTCTTTGCTTAGAGCTAAGGAAGTTACTATTTCATTAATATGGCTACTTTCAGATGCATCGCTTTTTAAAAATTTTTTTCTAGCAGGAACATTATAAAAAAGTTCTGTAACAGTTATTGTTGTTCCCACAGGACATCCAATATCTTCTTTAACTATAACTTCTCCACCCTTAATTTCAAGCTTTATACCATATGTATCATTATTAGTTCTAGAAATTACATTAACATGAGAAACGGCAGCAATACTTGCTAAAGCTTCTCCTCTAAAACCTAGAGTAAACAAGTAATTTAAGTCGTCAGAAGATTTAATTTTACTAGTGCAGTGTCTTTTAAAAGCTTCTTCTATTTCGTTTTTGTCTATTCCTTTACCATTATCTGATATTCGTATTAAGCCTTTTCCGCCTTTTTTTATTTCAACAATTATTTCATCAGCTTCTGCATCAATGGAATTTTCAATAAGTTCTTTGACTATTGATTTAGGATTTTCTATTACTTCTCCTGCTGCTATTTTATTGATTGTATCATTGTCTAACAAATGTATTTTAGCCATTTTAATACCTTCTTATTAAATATGCTTTGCTTTTTCTATTATATCGTTTAATAAAGTTAATGCTTTGATTGGTGTTAAGTTATTTACATCTATATTTTTAATAATTTCAGCAAAATCTTTGTATTCCTCATTATTACTCACTATAGGGTTTTCTGCAAACATGGAAACTTGAAATTTATCAGATACTCTTTCTTTTTTATTTTTGGCAAAAGGTTTTGTTATGTCACTTTCGCCTAATTGTTTCAAAATTTCCTTAGCTCTAAAAACTACTTCTTCTGGAAGTCCGGCTAAATTTGCAACTTGAATTCCATAACTTCTATCAACACTACCTTCAGTTATTTTACGTAAAAAAATTATTTTATCATCAGTTTCCTTAATTAATATTCTATAGTTTTTTACACTTTTTAATTTGCTTTCAAGTTCTGATAATTCATGATAATGAGTAGCAAACAATGTTTTTGCCTTAATTTTTTTAGTTATATATTCTACAACACTCCAAGCTATACTAAGGCCATCATAGGTACTTGTACCTCTACCAATTTCATCTAAAATCAAAAGGCTGTTTTCAGTAGCATTGTTAAGAATATTTGAAACTTCGCTCATTTCAACCATAAAGGTACTTTGACCTTGAGATAAATCATCAGAAGCTCCAACACGAGTAAAAATTTTATCTAAAATGCATATTTCAGCAGATTTTGCTGGAACAAAACTTCCAATATGAGCAAGGAGAGCTATTAATGCAACTTGTCTCATATATGTGGATTTACCCGCCATATTTGGTCCGGTTATAATTGACATTCTATGTTCTTTATTGTCTATATATGTGTCATTTGGAACAAACAGTTCGTTTTTAATTATTCTTTCTATAACAGGATGCCTTCCATCAACAATATTCATATATCCGTTATTATTCATTACCGGTCTTGTATAGTCATTTTTAACAGCAGCAATTGCAAGAGAATTGAGTACATCAATAATTGCTATATTATGGGCTGTTTCTTGTATTTTAGTAACTTGACTTTTTATATATTGTCTTACTTCTAGAAATAAATCATATTCAAGTTTCATTACCTGTTCATCTGCATTTAAAATTTTAGCTTCCATTTCTTTTAGTTCAGGAGTTACATATCGTTCACAATTAGCTAGTGTTTGTTTTCTAATATAATTATCGGGTACGCTTTTTAAATAAGATTTAGTAACTTCTAGATAATAGCCAAATACTTTTGTATATCCAATTTTTAAGTTTTTAATACCTGTTTTTTCTCTTTCCTCATTTTGAAGTTGTGAAATCCAATTTTTGCCATTAATTGATATTTCTATTATTTCATCAAGTTCAACATTATAGTTTCTTTTAATAATTCCACCTTCCTTTATTGAAATAGGAGGTTCATCAACTATAGATTTATCGATTATGTCATAGATATCTCTTAATGTATCGAAGTTATCACATATATTAGAAAACATTTTTGATTTTAATTCTGATATTTCTGTTTTTAAATCAGGTAAATTTGAAACTGACTGCTTTAATGCAACTAAATCTCTACCATTACAATTACCATAAACTATCCTACTAATTAATCGTTCAATGTCATAAACATTTTTCAGGTACTCTTTTATGTTGTTTGATGCCATAACATTATTAAATAACTCTTCAACAGAATCTAACCTATTATTTATGTTAGTAATATTCTTCAGAGGTTCTTCAATCCATTTTTTTAATTTCCTTCCACCCATTGCAGTCATAGTATTATCTAATACATGATATAACGTTCCTTGACCCTTTTTACCTCTAATAGTTTCAATTAGTTCAAGGTTTTTTCTAGTACTAGAATCTAAATGAAGGTATTCACCAGTATTATAAAAATGAAGCTTATTTATATGCTCCAATGAAGTTTTTTGTGTTTGATTTAAATAATCAATTAGCATGCCTAATGAAATTATAGCATTTATATTATCAGATATTCCAAAGGAATCTAATGATACCACATTAAAGTGATTTAATATAATATTTTTATATTCTGTAAACTTTAAAATATCAGTAATTGAAATTCTTGAGTCAATAATTTCATCACCTGTAAGTTTGTTTGAAATAATTTCAGAAGGATTTACTTTATTGATTTCTCCATTTAATAGTTCATATCTCTTATTACTATTAACAGCATAGTCACTTAATGATATATTTTCTGTTACATATAAATCTCCAGTTGATACATCCACATATGATATGCCAAAGCCTTCCGCAATATATATACAACATAAATAGTTGTTAGTTTTTTCATCAAGCATACTTTGTTCAATTACAGTTCCAGGTGTTACGACTCTAACTACATCCCTTTTCACTATACCCTTCGCAGTAGCTGGATCCTCAACTTGCTCACATATTGCTACTTTGTAGCCATTTTCTATAAGCTTTGGTATATAATTATTTACTGCATGATGTGGTACTCCACACATAGGAGCCCTTTCTTCTTGTCCACAATCACGCCCTGTAAGGGCAATTTCTAAAACTCTAGACGCTATAAGTGCATCTTCAAAAAACATTTCATAAAAATCTCCAAGTCTATAGAGCAGTATACAATCTTTGTATTGTTCTTTTATTCCTAGATATTGTTCCATCATAGGTGTATATTTTGCCATAATACAACTCCTTTTTTTAATGGCTGGATATAGTTTATTTATCTTTTACTATATCCCCTTCCATATGGAATGTTTTTGCACTAGTGATTTTTATATTTACCATTTGACCAATTAAATCTTCGCTACCTTTAAAATGTACAAGTCTAAAATGCTCTGTTCTACCAGTTAAGAAGTTATCACTAGTTTTACTTATTGATTCAACTAAAACTGGATATACTTTACCAATGCATCCTTCGTTCTTTGCTAGAACTATTGGGTATAATACTTCTAATAATCTGTCAAATCTATTATGTTTAATATCATCAGGTATTTGATCTTCCATCAATGCAGCCTTGGTTCCTTCTCTCATTGAATATAAGAATGTAAAAGCTGAATCATATTCTGCCTTTTTGACTACATCTAAAGTTTCTTGAAAGTCTTCTTCTGTTTCCCCTGGGAAACCAACGATTATATCAGTTGTAATTGCAATATCAGGTACTGCAGACTTTAACTTTTTAACAAGTTCAAGATAATGCTCTTTAGTATATTTACGATTCATTCTTTTCAAAACATCATTACTTCCTGCTTGTATAGGTAAGTGTACATGGTTACATACTTTGTCACAATCTTTAATTGCCATAACTAAATCATCCGTTAAATCCTTTGGATGGGACGTCATAAATCGAATGCGTTCTATACCAGTTATTTTATTTAATTCATATAATAACTTAGCAAATGTAAACTTATTCTCTAAATTATTACCATAAGAGTTAACATTTTGACCTAATAAAGTAATTTCTTTACAGCCTTCTTGTGCAAGGGCATTAACTTCATTAATTATTTCAATTGGTTCTCTGCTTTTTTCTCTTCCTCTTACGTATGGAACTACACAATAAGTACAAAAATTATTGCATCCATAAGTTATATTAACTAATGCCTTATAATTAAACTTTCTTGATTTAGGCATATCTTCAAAAATAAGGTCTGAATTATCAATTATATCTACACTTTTCTTTTTATTTACTTCAACATTATAAATTAAATTCGGTAGTTCATGAATTGTATTTGTACCAAAGATAATATCTACAAAAGAAAATGATTTTAGAACCTTATCTCTAATTTCTTCTTTTTGCATCATACATCCACATACTGCTACAATCATATCAGGTTTATTTCTTTTTAATCCCTTTACTTCACCTAATTTCCCAAACACTTTTAATTCTGCATTTTCTCTAATAAGACATGTATTAAAAATCACTAAATCAGCATTGTGTTCATCAGAAGTTTCATCATATCCTATTGATGATAACATTCCAGCAATTTTCTCTGAATCATGTTCGTTCATTTGACATCCATAAGTTAATATATGATAAGTTTTCCTTTTCCCATTTAATATAAAATATTGCTCGTTATTATTTTTTAATTTAATAACTTTTTCGCTTGTTAAATTTGTATCTTTGTTTATATTGATTATATCTTTTTTATTGCTCATTAGTCTCCAACTTTCTATTTAAAACATTTTATTAGTACTTGCCACGTATAGTGGCGTAAGACATTATTTTACCTTGTTATATTCAAAATATTATATCACTTAATAAAGATTAGTTCAATATAAAAATGCTTAATTTTACAACGTTAGTTTAACTATAAACTATAAGAAAGTAACAATTATTGAGTTATAAGGTAAGATAGATATATTACGTTCTATTCAACTTCTGAAAAAATTATATTTTATACTTTATATTTTCACATAAATGATGTAAAATACGAAAGGTAGAAAAACTAGAAGATAATAAACGAGAAAGGAAATTTCATGACAAATAAAGAGCAGATAAATAAACGACGCATCTTTGGTATCATATCTCACCCGGATGCAGGTAAAACAACATTAACAGAAAAACTTTTATTGCATGGTGGCGCTATTCGTGAAGCTGGAAGTGTTAGGGCAAGAAAAAATTCTAAATATGCAAAGTCTGATTGGATGGAAATAGAAAAACAACGTGGTATTTCTGTAACCTCTTCTGTAATGCAATTTGAATATAATGATAAAGTAATTTCAATTATGGATACACCAGGTCATAATGACTTTGGTGAAGATACTTATCGTATTTTAACATCAGTAGATAGTGCTGTAATGGTAATTGATGCTGCTAAAGGTATAGAGGCTCAAACTAAAAAGTTATTTCAAGTATGCAGTATGCGAGGTATTCCAATTTTCACATTTATTAATAAGTTAGATCGACATGGAATGGATCCCCTTGATTTAACACAGGAACTTGAGGATGTTTTAGGACTTCCATCGGTTGCAGTTACTTGGCCTATAGGTGCTGGCAAGGAATTTGAAGGTGTTTATGACCGATTAAATAATACAGTTTATTTATTCAGAAAAAAATTAGAAATTAAGCTAGACGATGATGGGGTTCATTCAACTAAACTTGATGGTATTTTAAATCCAGGTAATTTAGAAGTTTTAAGAGATGCAATGGATCTTTTAGATGGTGCTGGAAATGAATTTAATATAGAGGAAATAAAAAAAGGTAAATTATCACCAGTTTTTTTTGGATCTGCACTAGCAGACTTTGGTGTAACAGAATTTTTAAATCATTTTCTAAGCATGTCTCCTCCACCAACTACAAGAAAAACTACAACTGGTGTAGTAACTCCTACAGATGATGTTTTCACTGGATTTATTTTCAAAATCCAAGCCAATATGAATCCAAATCATAGAGACAGATTAGCATTTATGAGAATATGTTCAGGAACATTTACAAGGGGTATGAATGTAACTTTAGCTAGAACAGGAAAGCAAATGAAATTAAGTCAATCAACACATTTAATGGCAAATGAACGAGAAACGGTAGATATAGCTTATGCTGGAGATGTAATAGGTATTTATGATACTGGTAACTTCCAAATTGGAGATACTTTAATGGAAGGAAAAGAAATAATTAACTTTGAACCCTTACCTACTTTTCCTCCAGAATTATTTAGCCGTGTAAGTGCAAAAAATTCTCTTAAGGGAAAAAACTTTCAAAAAGGTGTAGAACAACTTGCTCAAGAAGGTGCTATTCAAGTATATAAAAACCAATATAATGAAGTCATTTTAGGTGCTGTAGGTGTTCTCCAGTTCGAAGTATTTGAATATCGTTTAGTAAATGAATATAATACAGAAATTAGAATGGAAAATATAGATTTTACTGTTGCAAGATGGGTTAAAACAAAAGATTCTGATAGTCTTAAAAAATATCAAAATTCTAGATGTATGCTTGTTTTTGATCATTATGAAAGACCGGTATTGCTTTTTACAAATCAATATGCCTTGAGGAGTTTTCAAGATCGTTATGAAGACATTGAATTGGTAGAAGCACTTAATGTTAATGATGTAATTGTTGAATAATTAAAGCGACTGTTTACTTAAAAGTAAACAGTCTTTTTTAGTATAACAAAAAGTATAAATGGGAAGTCTATAAATAATTAACTTATAGGAGTGAACATGGATACTTTTGAGAATATCAAATTAAACAAATCCCTTAAAAAGAATAAAGATATTATTCAACAAAGACTTCCTATAAAGAAAAGTTTTGATATTATAGGAAGAGAATTAATTATTGGGCAAAGAGAAGCGTATTTAGTTTTTATAGACGGCTTTGCAAAGGATGATATTATGCTTTATATTTTAGAAGAACTCCAACCTTTGCAATTAGAAGATATTGATAAAAAAAATATAATAACATTATTACTAAAACAAAAAATAGGATATATCGAAGTAGAAACCTTTACAAATATAAAACAAATGGAATCGGCTGTGTTATCTGGAGCTTCAGCGCTTATAATTGATGGTGAAGATGAAGGATTAATTATTGATTCCAGATCTTATCCTGTACGTAGTTCTTCGGAGCCTGAATTAGAAAAGGTTACTAGAGGTTCCCGCGACGGTTTAGTAGAAACGATAATATTCAATACAGCTTTAATTCGTAGAAGATTAAGAGATCCTAATCTAATATTTGAAATAAAAAGTGTTGGTAAAAGATCTCAATCAGATGTTGTTATTGCTTATATTAAAGATATGGTAGATGAAAAACTTCTAAAAGAAATTCAGGATAAAATAGATGGTGTTGATGTAGGTGCATTAGTAATGGCTGAAAAAACCTTAGAAGAACTTATAATAAAAAAACACTGGTATAATCCCCTTCCCCAAGCTAAATTTACGGAACGACCAGATGTTGTAGCATCTCACTTAATGGAAGGTCATATTGCGATTATAGTTGATACATCTCCAAGTGTTATGTTATTGCCTGTTACAATGTTTCATTTTACTCAACATGCTGAAGATTATTATCAAAATATCGCAGTAGGTACTTATTTGCGTTGGATACGCTTTTTAGGAATGATTTCAGCCTTTATACTTCTTCCGCTATGGCTTTTATTAGTTAATAATCCTCAGTATATCCCCTACTTTTTAAATTTTATTGGGCCAAAGGAATCTGGTACTATTCCTTTATTTGTTCAGTTTATTTTACTTGAGTTTGGATTTGATTTACTGCGACTTTCCTCTATACATACACCTAGTGCATTAACTACTTCTTTAGGTATAATTGGAGGATTAATATTAAGTGAACTTGCAGTCACAGTTGGTTTTTTTGTATCGGAGACTGTACTTTATATGGCGCTTGTAGGAATTGGAACTTTTGCAACACCTAGTTTGGAATTCGCAATGGCAATACGAATTTTCAGGCTATTTCTACTTGTATTAACAGGACTGTTTAATGGCATAGGATTTTTTATAGGATTATTAGTAATTTTTATTATTACTTACAATACGAGTTCCTTTAAAAATGCTAAAAAGTATACATGGCCATTGTTTCCATTTGAATGGAAACCTTTATCACATATATTGTTCCGAATGCCAGTACCAAAAATAAGAGGAAAGTTGTAGGGTTTGCATTGACTGCAAATCGCGGGACGCATACAATGCGTCCCCTACAGAATATTGGATTAGGATATAAGAACTAAGCTAATAAATTTTCATTAATTTTAATTAATTTATTACTCCATTTGCCACATCTATCTCCAAAATATCCTATAATATTATTATTTTCGTAAATTTTAACAACTTCACATTTATTAGAGCAACCCTCACATTCATGACTTTTTGACTTAATATCACTATCTGATATTTCAAATCCTTTAAATTTTGTTTTTTTAGCTTTTTCTGAATATGATTTTGCGATGATTGCTGCCCCAATTGCTCCCATCATACCATAGTTGTCAGGAACATATACTTCAAAACCTAAAGCATTTTCAAAGGCATCTTTCATTCCTTTATTTGCAGCAACACCGCCTTGAAAAAATACTATAGGTTGAATTTCCTTTCCCTTACCAATATTGTTAAGGTAATTTCTTACTAAAGCATCACAAAGTCCTCTAATAATTTCACATTTATTATATCCAAGCTGTTGCTTATGAATCATATCTGATTCAGCAAATACTGCACAACGACCTGCAATTCGTACTGAAGTGTTAGCTTTAAGAGCATAGTCGCCGAACTCTTCTATTGGTATTTCCAATCTTTCAGCTTGCCTATCTAAAAATGAGCCTGTTCCGGCAGCGCATACAGTGTTCATTGCAAAATCAGAAACTACTCCGTTTTTTATTACAATTATTTTAGAATCTTGACCGCCAATTTCTATTATGGTTCTTACATTTTTGTTTTTATCTAAAGCAGCAACTGCATGAGCAGTAATTTCATTTTTTACTGTATCAGCTCCTATAATAGTTGAAGCTATTTGCCTTCCACTTCCAGTAGTTCCAGCTCCCTTAATTTCAATTCCTTTATATTTATTTTTTAAAATTTTAAAACCTTCTTGAATAGCATTTATTGGGTTCCCCCTAGTTCTTAAATAAATTTTTTCAATAACATTCATAGAATTATCTAATATAACCAGATCAGTACTTACCGAACCTACATCAACACCTAAGTAATACATCTTTCTGTCTCCTTTCTAGTAAATCTATAAAAGCTTCAATTCTAGTGATATAACCTGCTTCTCCTGTCATTTCATCAACAACTAAGGACATAATTGGAAAGTCTTTATCCTTTGATATTGTTGGTAAAATTGATTTAGATACTATTTCAGGCATGCATCCCATTGGAAATATTTGAATAGCACCATCAAAGTTATCTTCGTAAGCTAAAACAGCTTCACCAATACATTCTCTAGCATGGCCGCCTATGTAAAGTGGCAGATATTCTTTAGATCCTTTTTTGATATCTATAGAATTAAGTTTAGTTGGACTTAAAGCAGTATTTTTAATCCACCAACTTGGAGTAAGTTTTCTTTTTGTAGAAACACCATAATCCATAAGCTTATCTTCAATACATAAATTAGAAAAAGGTTCAATAACAGTATAAATCTCTCCTATTATTGCTACCTTTAAAGGATTTTTATTAATATCAATAGAAATGTGATTTATTTTATGTTTATAATCTATTAATAGATTAATCATTTCTAAAGGGCTTTTACATTTTAAAGCATCTGTTTTGCAATTATTTAATAAAGATTTACAATTTCCTTTTATTTTTTCATAACCTGCTAAATTATGTGCTGAAGCTTCAATATCATCCATTAAATTCATTACTTTAATCGCATCTAATAATGCTTTTGTTTTTTTATATTTAGATTTTTTGCTATTTAAAGAGAATCTTGTAATCCTTTTATACAATTCTTTTATTCCAATATCTTTAGGCATATCTATTACTATGAACTCCAAATTATACCCTAGTTTTTTTAATAAGTTCATCTGTAATTCACAATATTCACCAAATCTACATGGTCCACAGCTACCAGTTAGTATAACAGTATCTGCTCCTTGTTTTATAGCTTGAATATAATTGCCAATCATAATCTTGAAAGGTAAACACATTTCCTCAGGAGAATGAAGTGAACCAATATTTAAAGCATTTCTGCTATTCTGGGGTGGAATAACATATTCTATTCCTAAACCCTCACATAAGACTTTAGCCGCTAAATAAATATTACCCATTTGTGGAAATGTTACTTTCAATTTCATATCTCCTTTCGAGCATGTCAACAAAAGCTTCTAACCTAGTGTTGATTCCAGCTTCTCCAGTTTGTTCATCAATTTTAAGAATTAAAAAAGGGAAATCACAAATTCTGTCTTTTATTAATTCAACAATTACGGAATCTATTCCACAATTAAAAGAAGAAATATATACAATTCCACCTACCTCTTTATTTTTAGATGCATTAACAGTAAAACCATAATTATTTCTAGCAAAAGTCCAAAATGGTTTTTTATATAGATTTTTTGCTTCAGTGTTTATTAAATTAGTATCCATATATTCTTCTGTTATAACGCCTACACCTAAGTTGTTAAGTTTTTTAATTACATTCATATTTACATAATTGTCATAAATATTATATGGATGACCTGATAATGCAACTTTCAATTCGTATTTTTTATCATTTATACCTGTTTTATGTTTTTCCTGTTTGTCTAATGCTTTCATAAAAGCACCTTTAATTTTTAAATTGTTTTTTGTGAAAAGTTTACCAGAACTTTTTGCCCAATAATATAACTTTCTTTTTGATGAAGCATAAATCGGCGCTGTTATTGTTTTGGGCATATTTGGAATACTATTTAAGACCATTTCAGGTAAACCACAAAATTTCGGACATATATATTCATTTTTGTGGAGTTGCATCAATCTAGGAATAACAATGATATCACATTTATCCTTTAAAAAAGAAATATGACCATGAAATATTTTTATAGGCAAACATGCTTCATCTACACAATATTTAACTCCTGCATCTAAAACTTCTTTATTTGTATTAACTGATGTAATTATTTCAGCACCTAATTCACTAAAAAACGTAATTAAAAAGGGATGGTATTTATAATACAGCAACCCCTGTGGAATTCCTACTTTCATATTACCTCCAAATTAAATAATATCACAAATTATATTATTTCTATAATTTGTGATATTATTCTTATTTAGGAAATAATTATTAAATTATACTTATTATCTCATTGTTTTATCGTATGTCTTATAAAAGCTTATTTTAATTTAATTATCATATAGTCATGTTGAAGTAAATCTACAAATAGCATTTTATTATGTAAAAGTTCCCCTTTATTTAGTAAATATTTTAAAACTTCTGCTACTTCTATAGAAGCTATTAATGCAGGTGTAAACGCTGGATTACCTAAATTATTTTCTACGCCAACAACATTATCATCTGGATATATAAGGTTAAGAGTATCATCGCCAGGCAGTATAAAACTTACTTGGCCATACCAGCCTCCAATGGAGCCATGTACAAATGGTATCTTTAGATTTTTACAAACTTTTTGTAATAAAAATCTAGATGATATATTGTCTACAGCATCTACTACTATATCTACTCCAGAAAGTATTTTTTCTGCATTTGTTTCATCAAAGTATTCTACACGGCAATTATATTCAACATTTGAATTAATGTTTGTTAAACGCGCTTTTGCAGCCTCTGCTTTGAATTGACCAATATTCTTTTCAGTTGCAAATATTTGTCTATTCAAATTGCTATCATCTACTTTATCTGCATCTACTAAAATAAGTTTTCCGATACCGAGACGTGATAGTTGTTCTGATATATGTCCGCCTAAACCACCTAGACCAACAACAGCAACTGTAAAGTTTGCTAACTTTTCTTGTTCTGTTGTACTTATAAGTTCCCTATTTCTAGAGTATCTTAAATTATCAAACAATTAACCACCTCCTAATTTATATCAAGTAACTTATCTTTTTATTTGTATTGTCTATTTATTATTATACTATAAATAAGTAATCGTTACAATGAATATCTATGTACTATTTGCATTGTAGGTAATTCTTTTTCATTGCTTTATTGCAAAGAATACCATTATAAATGCTGGAGATTTACTTGTAGTAACTTCGGCTTTCTTCTAAGTGAATAATTGCTTTAATTGTAGGAATATTAAGTATAAAGTTTATTTAAATAAACTAAACAATATTAAGACTGAAAGGTGTGTTAACAAAATGGCAGTTTTAGAAAATTTAGAGCCAAAAAAAGTTTTCAAGTTTTTTGAAGATATTACTAAAATACCTCATGGTTCAGGTAATGAAAAAGCTTTAAGTGACTTCTTGGTGAATTTTGCTAAAGAAAGAAATTTAGAGGTTATACAAGATAGTGAGTTAAATGTAATAATTAGAAAAACAGCTAGCTCAAATTATGAAGGGTTATCTCCTGTTATTATACAAGGACATATGGATATGGTTTGTGAAAAAAATAAAGATATTAATCATGATTTTTTAAAGGATCCATTAAAACTTAGAATCACAGATGATTATATATATGCTAATGGCACAACATTAGGTGCAGATAATGGAATTGCTGTAGCTTTTGGTTTAGCATTACTTGATTCTAATGATATACCACATCCACCTTTAGAAATATTAGTTACAACTGGTGAAGAAACAGGAATGTATGGTGCTAATGCTGTAGACCCGAAACATTTAAATGGTAAAGCATTATTAAATATTGATGCTGAGGAAGAAGGAGTATTTTTTGTAAGCTGTGCCGGAGGAGCTACTAATTATGTCCATATTAAAAATAAGTGGGAAAATACAAGTAATTCTGCGTTAAAATTAGAAATAAAAGGATTACGAGGCGGACACTCTGGAATGGAAATAATAAAGCAAAGAGGAAATTCTAATAAACTTATGGGAAGATTACTAAACTCAATTAATAAAGAAATTGATTTTAACATTGCTTATATTAGTGGCGGCGCTAAAAACAATGCTATTCCAAGGGAATCTGAAGTTATTTTATCTACAGAAAATACAAACATAGAAAAATTAAAATTAATTGCTAATAATACTATTGATATATTTAAAAAGGAATTAAGGGTACAAGATCCAGATGTCAAATTAGAAATCACAGAAGTTAAAGTAGAAAAACATTTAACAACTGAAATTACTGTTAAAATAATCAATTTTTTAAACTTAATGCCTAATGGTATTCAAACAATGAGTAAAGATATAGAAGGATTGGTTGAAAGTAGTTTAAATTTAGGCGTTATTATATTTAATGAAGATAAAGTAACTTTTGAATCTGCCGTTCGAAGTTCTGTTAAAACATTAAAAGTTGAAATATTGGATAGAATAGAAACATTATCTAAATTAATTGGAGCCGAATTAATAAATGATTCTGACTATCCAGAATGGCAATTTGAACCGAATTCAAAATTAAGAGACCTTTGTGTAGAAACATATAAAGAGATTAAAGGACAAGAACCAAAAATAGATGCTATTCATGCAGGTTTAGAATGTGGTCTTTTAAAGGAAAAAATGCCTGATGTTGATATGATTAGTTTTGGACCAAATTTATATGATGTTCATACTCCCGATGAACATATTAGCATAACTTCCGTTCAAAATCTATGGGAATTTATAATAAAATTAATGAAAAATATGAAATAGTAAAATAATACAAGAAAACTTGACAATAGGAGTTGAATTATGAGTAAAGAAGGAAAAAAGTTATCATCAACAGCTTATGGTGATATAAGAGGTGAAGATTATGTTCCCTTTGTACCAACTTCAATGGCAATGCCAGAAACAACAGGTTATTCTATTATACTAGGTATTATACTAGCTTGTCTTTTTGCAGCAGCTAATACATACCTTGGTTTAAAGGTTGGGTTGACAATTTCAGCAGGTATACCTGGTGCAATAATAGCAACCGGGGTATTAAAGGGCATGTTTAAAAGAAACAATATATTAGAAGCCAACGTAGTTGCATCGTTAGCTGCTATGGGAGAATCTCTTGCTGGAGGAGTTATATTTATTTTGCCAGCATTAATTTTATGGGGATTACAATTGAGTATTTTTACAGTTATTACAGTAACCATTATAGGTGGACTTATGGGAGTATTTTTCATTACTCCTTTAAGAAGATATTTGATAGTCGAAGAACATGGTAATTTAGTATACCCAGAAAGTATGGCTGCAGCTGAAGTTCTTGTTACTGGTAGTGAAGGTGGTCAGGGATTTAAAACTGTAATGACAGGTCTTGGTGTAGGAGCTGGATACAAGTTATTTTCAGGTGGATTTGCATTATGGGGAGAGCAAGCTACTTATATTATTAAAAACTATCAAGGAACAATGATGGGATTTGATACATTAGCATCACTTTTAGGTGTTGGTTTTATTGTAGGCACTAAAGCGTCATTACTTATGTTTGGTGGTTCTGTAATAGCATGGTTTGCTCTTATTCCATTAATTAAATTTTTAGGAGTAGGCTTGACTGATCCATTATTCCCCGCAACAAAAATTATATCTGAAATGAGTGCTACTGAAATTTGGGCCGATTATATTAAATATATTGGTGCTGGAGCAGTTGCAATGGGAGGTTTTATTTCCCTAGCTAAATCTATTCCTACAATTGTAACAAGCTTTAAACAAGCTATTAGTGGGATTGGAACTGGTGAAAATAAAAAAGTAAGCAGGATCGATTTAGAAGCACCTCTTTTATGGGTTATATTAGCAGCAGCATTTGGCTTTGGATTAACATGGCTTTTACCAATAATAAATGGAGGAATATTAGGTGGGCTAATGGCAGTTGTATTTAGTTTTTTCTTTGCTGTTGTATCTGCAAGAATGGTTGGTATAATAGGAGCATCTAATAATCCAGTATCTGGTATGACTATAGCAACTATGCTTTTTGTTACTACAATAATTAAAATAACTGGTGGTGTCTCACAGGAATATATGACTAAATGTATTACAATAGGTGGAGTTGTTTGTGTAGCTATAGCAGTGGCAGGTGGAACTGCACAAAGTTTAAAAACTACATTTATAATTGGAGGTACTCCTAAGAATGTTCAGCTAGGTATGTTTATTGCTCTTTCAATAGCTGGAGCATTTGCTGCTTTTGTAATTAACATGCTTGAATCTGCTTATGGAATAGGAACTGCAGAAGTAGCTGCACCTCAGGCAACTTTAATGAAAATGATTGTTGAAGGAATAATGACTGCTCAACTTCCTTGGACATTAATAATTATAGGCGCCGCTATTGCAATATTCTGTGAGATGGCTAGAATTTCAATATTGCCTGTTGCTTTAGGGATTTATCTTCCTATAACTCTTAATGCTGCCATTTTAGTTGGTGGAATAATACGAGAAATTGCTGAAAGAAGATTTGGCAAAGATAAAAAGCGAAGAGATGAGGTTGTTGAAAAAGGAACACTTTTAGCATCAGGGTTAGTTGCTGGTGATGCTTTAATGGGAATAATTGTAGCAGCTTTGGTTGCATCTAATATAAATATTGCATTTGGTAAAGGATTTTTAACAAATATAACACAGAGTGATTTGTTTTCGTTTATAATGTTTATTTTGTTAGGATTATGGATTTATTTGTTCTCAATTAAAAGAAACAAAAATGCTTAGATTTTCAATTAAATAGTAAGGATGATTTATGATGAAGAATCAAGAGGTGTTTTATAAAGATATAGATACAAAACATAATTTTGCATTATTTGTGCCAGAAATTAAACTTAATGACTGGAAAGAGGAAGATGGTAAAGTTGTTTTATGTTTAAAAACTATAGATCCAATTAAAAAATTTTTAGCTTGGATGGTAAATAGAAAATCTATTACTAATTTAAATTTAGATGAACGATGTTCAACAGTATGGAAGTATATAGATGGTGAACGAACTATTTATGATATTGCAAAACTTATGTCAGAAAAATATAAAGAAGATGTCAATAATGAAATGTATAGATTGATAACATATTTAAAATATCTATCTAAACGAGGCTGGATTAAGTTTAAAGAATACGAAGTATAAATTTTAAGTAATAATGATTCAAAAATAGACTCTTAAGTGATACATAGCTTAAGAGTCTATTTTTTTGTTGGTAATGTTTATTTCACTACTGCTATTACTAACTTAATACATTCAATTACATCATTTTTGTTGAATATTTCTCCTGATGTATGTAGATTTCTAGTTGGAATAGAAATTACTCCGCTAGGGACACCTTCTCTTGTTAAGTGGATTGCACCAGCATCTGTTCCACCAAATTCCAAAACTTCATATTGATATTTAATATTATTATTTTTTGCTAAATTTGTGAGCAAGTCTTTAACTTCTGGATGTGTTATAAGAGACTTATCCATTAATTTAATAGCTGCTCCTCCATTTAATTTAACATCCATTTTTGTTTTATCTAGGGAGTCGCCTGTTGCTGTTATATCAAGGGCTATTGCTAAATCAGGATTAATACTGTATCCAGCTGTTTTAGCACCTCTTGTTCCAACTTCTTCTTGTACAGAAAATACATAATATATATCATTATCAGTTGATGGATGGTTTTTAATTGCTTCAATTAAAATATAACATCCTATTCTGTCATCAGCTGCTTTGCATATTATACAATCTTCATTTTCGTAGAAGTCTGTTTTAAAAACACACATATCCCCTATTTGGAAATTCTTTTTTACAAAATCACTGGATGTTGAAGCTACATCAATATATAATTTACTCATCGTAAGTTTATCTTTATCTTTTACTTCCTCAGAACAGATTACCCCTTCAAGACCATTGTTAAATATCACTCGATGACCTAATAATTCTTTTGCTTGAAGTCCACCAACATTTGAAAAACTTAAAAAGCCTTTTTCATCTACATGGGTTATAATCAATCCTATTTGATCCATATGAGCTGAAAACATTATTTTTTTACCAGCTCCTTTTTTTCTAGCAATTAGGTTGCCAAGAGAATCTATATTAAAATCATCTACATAATCTTTTATTTCATTTATAATTAATTCACGTACATTTTGTTCTCTGCCCGATGGTGAAAAACAATCAGATAGATTTTTAATTAAATCACTATTAAATTTCATTTTATTCCCCTTTCTTTCCTTATTTATTGATCTAATAAAACAGCTTTTGTTAGTTCTATAACACTTTTATAATCTTCTTTACTAGCAACATTTACATGTGAGTGAATATATCTACAAGGAACTGAAATTGCTACTGTTTTTGCACCGTTTTTAGTTTTGTGTATGGCTCCTGCATCATTTCCACCAGAAGTAGATTTTCTATATTGGTATGAAATATTATTATATTCTGCTAATTTAGCAACGTATCTAACGAAATCTATATCGTATACTGTAGATTTATCCATAATTGATAATGCTGCCCCTTTACCAATAGTTGTTGATTTAGAGCTGTCTTCTATTTCAGGCATATCTGCACAAATTGTTCCTTCAATAATAATGCCTAAATCTGGCTCTAAAGCATAAGCAGCAGTATATGCTCCTCTGCAACCTACTTCTTCCATTACAGTAAACACACCATAAAAATCTATATTAAGTTTCATGCTTAAAAGTTCTAAAATTGCGTTGCAACCGGCTCTGTCATCTAACGCTTTTGCCTTTATTAAATTATCACCAAATTCAACATAATCACTTTTAAAGGAAACATAATCTCCAATGTTTACTAATTTTTCTGTTTCTGATTTTGATTCAGAACCGATATCAATGTATAGTTTATCGATTGGTATTGTTTTACCTCTTTCTTCTTTAGTCATTAGATGTACTGCCTTTGAACCAATTACACCAGGTATTTTTTTATCACCAATTTCTACTATCTTAGAATTTAAAACTCTAGGGTCAATGCCACCTACAGTTTGAAATTTAATAAAACCATCTTTATCGATATTTGATACTATTAAACCTACTTCATCCATATGGGCTGAAATCATAATTGTTTTGTTTTTTCTACCTTTATTGTGTGCTATTAAATTACCTATTTTATCTATATAATATTCACAGTTTATTTCATCTAATTTATTTTTTATAAAGTTCCTAACTTCATATTCATTTCCTGATACGCCGGAAAGTTGTGTTAATTCTTTTAAAAACATAATATTTCCTCCAAATCAGAATTATCAATTTCATTTATGAAACGAGCAATTGCTTTTCCTGTATTTTCTACATCTTTAAAATCAATTGTTTCAACGGATGTATGCATATATCTCAGAGGAATTGACAAAAGGATACAAGGAATGCCTTCTCTGTTAATTTGTAATGATTCTGTGTCAGTGCCTGTTGCTGCTGGAGCTACTTCATATTGAATTTTATAATTGTATTTCTTACAAACTTCAATGAATTTTTTTGTTAGTTTAGAATTCAATCTACCTCCATACGCTACAACAGGTCCCTTACCAAGGTCTGCTGTTTCAGGTGGAAGATCTGGTGTTGAACCAAATCCAACATCTAATACTATACCTATATCGGGATTAATTTTATAGCTAGCTGTTGTTGCTCCCCTACAGCCAGTTTCTTCTTGAGCTGAAGCTGTATAGTATATATTACTTTTATGAGAAATTTTTTTAAGTTCTTTTGCAACTTCAAGCATTACAGCAACACATGCCCTATCATCAAAAGCTTTAGCAGAAATTCTACTTCCTTGTAAGGCAATTGGGTCTCTTTTAATGACTGCAAAATCTCCCACTGAAACAAGTTCTTGTAATTTTTCCTTAGAATAACCTGTATCAATGAATAAATCTTTTATTTGCAATGGCTTTTTTCTTTCTTCATCCGAGGTTATATGAGGTGGTTTAATTCCTATTACTCCATAAACTTCACTATTACCGTAAACAATAACTTCTTGAGATACTAATGAAGCAGGATTTATGCCCCCAACTGATGTAAATCTTAAAAATCCATCATCTAGAATTCCTGTTACCATTAATCCAATTTCATCAATATGGGCTGAGAGCATTATTTTTTTATTATTAGTTCCATTTGATTTGAATATATAGCTTCCTATTTTGTCCTTTTCATAGGAATCTGTATATGGTTGAAAATTATCTATTAATATATTTCCGTTAATATATTCATTTCCAGAAACAAATTGATTTGAACATAAATCAAGTAAAAATTCTTTTATCACAAGTAACCTCCTAAATTTATTTTGATGGAAAAAAAGTTAGATCATAGGATCTAACTTCATAGGATTTAATATTTATTATTACTTTAACAAGTCTTCAAGAGCATTACCTATGGATTCTCCAATTGTAAAGTTTGTTTCTTCAGATTTATAAGATACAGGGGTATCATTATTTGAAAATTCATCACTCTTGTCTTCTAATATAAATGTTAAGTTAAGTTTTTTATTTTTCATGTCAATGCCTAATATTTTAGCATCTTTTATTTCACCAACTTTTACAACTTGAGCAGGTGTTCTTAATTTTTCATTAGATACTTTATTTATAGGCATAAAGGAGTCTATATTTTCGTTTACTTTTACATGTACTCCGTCTAATAAAATACGTGTTACTTCAACCTGTATTATATCGTCCTTTTTTAAATTTTTAGCATATTGATCAAAAGGATGCTCAACAAGTTGCTTTAACCCAAGACTTATTTTTTTGTCTTTCTTAGATATATTTAATATTTTTGCTGTTACATCTTGACCTTCATTAAGCACGTCAGTTACTTTTTCAGTTCTAGCCCAATCTAAATCTTTTATATGCAACAAGCATTCAATATCATCTACCATTACAAAAGCACCGAAATCCACTATTCTTGTTACTTTTCCATCAACTACATCACCTTTTTTATATTTATCAAGGAATGAAGACCATGGGCTTTTTACTGTTGCCTTGTAACTTAAAGATAATCTTTTGTTTTCCTTGTCTACGCTTTTAACTTTAACGTTGATTTTATCTCCTGTTTTTAAAACATCAGAAGGATGTTTAATTCTTGTCCATGCAATCTCAGTAATGTGAAGTAATCCATCAATGCCATTTATTTCTACAAAAGCACCATAATCTTGAATATTTTTAACTGTTCCTTCGTATACTTCACCTTCCTGGATGTTTTCCCATACTTTTTTATCTCTTTCTTCTTTCTCAATTTTTTCTATATATTTAGAAGATAGTATTAATTGGTTTTGTTTTCTTCCTCTTTTATTATTTTTAGTTTCTAAAACAACAACCTTTAGGTTTTTGCCAACATATTCTGATGGATCTACATTTCTATTTATAGAAATTTGATTTCTTGGAATAAATCCTTTTATTCCTTTAACTTTTCCATAAATTCCATATTGAGATGCTTCGATAATTGTTGTATCAAGTATAGTATTTTCAATTCTGAATTTTTCTAACTCTTCCCAAACTTTACGTTCTTCAATAGGCCTTCTAGTTAAAACAACATTGCCATCTTGATCTGACATTTTGATAACTAAAGCTTCTATTTCATCTCCTTCTTTTATTTCTTGAGTTAAATCTTCTATTTCATTAATAGAATAATTTTCTCTTGTAATAATTCCATCAGATTTATAATTTATGTTCACAGATATGGCTTCAGGACTTACATAAATTACAGTACCTTTTACTGTTTGGCCAGTTCTGATATTTGAAACTCCGCCATAATTCTCGAACAATTCATGCATTGTTCCAATTTGTTCATCATTTACACTTTGTTCTTCTTTTTCATTCTGTTCATTAGTATTTAGGTTTTCCAACATTTTAATAACCTCCTCAATTATCCAGTCAGGAGTTGATGCTCCTGCTGATACTCCCACCTTAGTATTTTTATCAATATATTTATAAGGAATTTCCCTATAATTTTCAATATGAAATGTATTTATACAAGCTTTTTTGCTTAATTCATATAGTTTCTTTGTATTTGAACTATTTTTTCCTCCAATAATTAACATTACGTCACTTTTTGCTGCTAGTTCTAAGCAAGCTTCTTGTCTTTTTTTTGTTGCATCACAAATAGTATTGAAAGTAACAATGTTCGTAAAATTATTCATTTTAATAGTATTTAATATATCTTTAAATATGTTTGTATTGAATGTTGTTTGAGACACAAGACAATACTTTTCTAAAGGATTAATATTTAAATTTAATAATTCTTCTGAGCTGTCAATAATCGCCGCCTCATTATTACACCAACCTAATATACCTATTACTTCAGGGTGGTTTTTATCTCCAACAATTATTATATTGTAATGATTGTTTTTGAATTCTTCAACTATTTTATGTATTTTTTTCACTTTTACACAGGTAGCATCAATTATTTCAATATTGTTTTCATTTAATATATCAATAATATTCTTGCCAACTCCATGAGATCTTATTAATAGTTTGGCATCATTTAGTTTTGGAGGTTTTTCTATAACCTTTAATCCTTTATTTTCTAAATCATTAACTACATCCTTATTATGTATGATTTCACCAAGACTGTAAAGCTTTTTTTCATTATCTAGTGTTTTTTTTGCTTTTTCAATAGCTACCTTTACTCCAGAGCAAAAACCTGTGTACTTTGATTTTTCAATATACATTTGTTTTACCTGTCTTTTCTAATTTATAAATATCCTTTAATATTTCTTTACCTATTTCAGCATATTTTTCAGAATTTACTTTTTCTGTTGTATTATTAAAGTAATCCTTTGGATTTCCAAAATATAATTCAATTTTACCTCTGAATTTATAAGGTCCTTTAATATATACAGGGATTATCTTAGATTTAGATTTATTGGCTATCATCGCTATTCCAGGTTTTGCATTACTTTCGTTATAACCTTCTGAAACCCTCGTTCCTTCAGGATATATTCCTAATATTCCATCGTTCTTTAAAACATTAAGAGAATTCTTTATTGCTGAAAATGAAACTCCTTCTCTATCTACTGGAAATGCTCCTAACTTTTTAAATATATATGATAACAACCTATTTTCAAATAATTCTTTTTTACCCATAAAATGAACTTGTCGTCTTAAAGATATAGCTAAAATTACTGGGTCAATTATTGAAATATGATTGCTACAAACTATAATTCTTCCTTCTATATTGTTAATTTTATCAGAATTATAAATTTTCAAATTGAATATAATATGAACCAAAATTTTAAGTAATACTACTATTATTTTATATAACATGTATTTCCTCCAATGAAATTGATGATATAATTTACAACATCTTCAATTTTCATATCAGTAGTGTCTATTATAATTGCGTCATCAGCTATTCTAAGTGGAGAAATTTCTCTATTAGTATCATTTTCATCTCTTTTAAATATATCAGCTAAAATATTATCATAATCAACATTAAAATTTTCACTCTTTAATTGATTATATCGTCTTTTGGCTCTTTCTTCAACTGAAGCAGTTATAAAAAATTTATAATTAGCATTAGGAAAAACATGGGTGCCTATATCTCGTCCATCTAAAATTACACTTTTATTTTTGGCTATATTTCTCTGAAGGGTTACCATTTTTATACGAACATTTTCAAGAGCTGAAATTTTAGAAGCAGCTTTGGATATATTTTCATCCCTTATGTAATTATCAACATTATCTCCATCTAAGTAAATACTATTATTAAAATAATCAATATTAGTATTATTAACTAATTTTTCTGAATTCTTTTCATTAATTTCAACATTATTTTTACAAGCTTTATAAGCCAACGCTCTATACATGGCTCCAGTATCTATATATTCAAAACCTAGTTTTTTGCTTACAAGCTTTGCAACAGTACTTTTGCCAGCTCCAGAAGGTCCATCTATTGCAATAATCATTATTCTTGATGTTCCTTTCATATTATTCCATAAATACTTTATTATTATATTACAAATTCAAAAATATAACAACAAAAATATTTTTAAATTCATATATTGAAAAATTAAATACAAAAAAGGATAGATATTGAAATCTGTCCTTTTTATATTATTTAATCATGTTGGTATATACTATGATTGTCCCATAATTGTTCCAACTTTTTGTAATATTCTACAATTTCATCCTTTTCTTGCATTCCTATACTAATTATTAAATTATTTAGTATGCACATTGGAACTACTAATGAATCTATAAATGAAACCATGCTACTTTTAGCTAATATGGATACATCTGATATAGGATAAAGAGGTGATGATTCAGTATCTGTTATTGCAATTATCTTAGCATTATGCTCCTTAACAAATTCAGTTGCTTCTAGAGTATTTTTTGAATATCTAGGGTAACTTATAACAATTAAAACATCAGATTCCTTAATTCTTATAATTTCTTCATATAGAGAATTTACACCACTGTTATTTAGTACCTTAACATTATCAAGGATTACATCTAAGTAAAATCCAAGATAATTAGCTAAGGTAAAGGATGTTCTAAGACCAAGTATGTATACCTTGTTTGCATTTAAAATAATATCAACAGCTTTATCAATAGCATCAGTATCTAGATTATCTAATAAATTACGCATATTTGTAAGTTCGTTTTTAATAATTTTTTTTTGTTGTTTATCAGTATCGTTGCCTGAATCTTCTTCAAGACCTATTCTTTGGACGGTTGTTAACTTATTTTTAATTAATACCTGCAATGCTTTTTGAAGTTCTGGAAACCCAGAATATCCTATTGAGACCGCAAATCGGACAACAGTTGATTCACTTACATCAACTGTCTCGCCTATTTTAGCAGCTGTCATAAAGGCAGCCTTATCATAATGATCAATAATAAATTGTGCTATTTGTTTCTGGCCTTTACTGAATTTGTAATAGTTGCTTTTTATTAAGTTAATTAAATCAGTATTATTATTCATTAAATCATCCTTAAATAAGTTTTATTCCCGATTATCCAAGAATAGGTTTATT
Source organism: Sedimentibacter sp. MB31-C6 (assembly GCF_035934735.1). Taxonomy (NCBI): domain Bacteria; kingdom Bacillati; phylum Bacillota; class Tissierellia; genus Sedimentibacter; species Sedimentibacter sp. MB31-C6. The sequence continues at coordinate 14,495 of NZ_CP142396.1, read as the reverse complement.
TAAATTATCCTCGAATAAGTTTTATACCCTCTTCGAAAGCTTTAATGTTTTTATCAACTGTTACAGGTGGAACCCTATTAATAATAGATTGTTTCATAGTTTCCATGCTAATAGTATTTTCACCTAATAATGAATACAGTACCCCTACTGATACAATGTTTGCAACCATATGATTTCCAATTTTATTTTGAGCAATGTCTAATATTGGAAGTTTATATATTTTATATGGAACATTTTCATCAACATTAATGCTTTCATCAACTACTAGTATACCATTTTTGTCTAAAGATGCAACATATTTATCATAAGATTTTTGAGTTAATGATAATAATATATTAGCTTTCATTACTTTTGGATATTTTATTTCTTCATTACTGATAATAACTTCTGCTTTGCTTGCGCCTCCTCTTGCCTCAGGTCCATATGACTGTGTTTGTATAGCATTAAACCCATCTTCAATAGCAGCATCTGCAAATATAATTGCAGCAAGTATAACACCTTGACCGCCGGAGCCACTTAATCTCATTTCTATTTTTTGAAACATATTAATTTCTCCTTTTTATTCTTGAAATTTGTCAATAATTACCTTGTAACTTTCTGTGTATTCTGGTTTAGGTTCTTTATAAAGCTCACCGATAATTATTTTATTTTCACCTTTTTCAGGAACTTTGTCTACCACTTTTTTATCTACACAATTATCTTTTAAGAAGTTGTGCATATTTACTACGTCACCCTTTTTATTCTTTCTTCCATAATAAGTTGGGCATAGACTTATACCTTCTATAAATGAAAAACCTTTATTCTGTAGGCCGTTTTCAATAAGTTTTTGCATTAATGGTGCATGATAAGCTGTTCCTCTTCCTACATAAGTAGCACCAGCACCTTTAGCTAGATTGCAAAGATCAAAAGGTTTATCAATATTTCCATACGGAGCTGTAGTAGCAAAATCACCATATGGTGTTGTTGGAGAATACTGTCCTCCAGTCATACCATAAATATTATTATTAAATACTATAGTGGTAATATCAATGTTTCTTCTAGCTGCGTGAATTAAGTGGTTTCCTCCTATAGCAGAACTATCTCCATCACCCATTATTACAATAACATGTAGTTTTGGATTAGCATGTTTAATACCAGTAGCAAATGCTAATGCTCTTCCATGTGTTGTGTGTAAAGTATTAAAATCTAGATAGCCTGGAGCTCTTGAAGAACATCCTATACCTGAAACAATTACAACTTCATCTTTATTTAATCCAAGCTTGTCTATTGCTCTGACAACAGTATTCACCAATGTGCCGTGGCCGCATCCAGGGCACCAGATGTGAGGTAATTTATCTACTCGGTAATAATTTTGTGTTATATCGCTGCAATTAGTATTCATTATTATTTACCTCCTTTAACTGCATCTATTATTTCTTTAGGAGTGATTAATTCTCCATTAACTTTGTTGATTTTTTTAACCGGACATTTTTTTCCGGCTACTCTATCAACTTCATAGAAGTATTGACCTAAGTTCATTTCAGCAACATAAATTTCTTTAGCTTTATCAGCAACTGAATTTATTTGCGTTTCAAGGAAAGGCCATATAGTTATTGGTCTAAATAAACCAATTTTCATACCTTGACTTCTCATTTCATCTATTGCACTTTTAGCAGATCTTGAAACTCCGCCAAATGCTATAACTACAATTTCTGCATCTTCTAATTTATATTCTTCATAATAAGCAATATCATCAATGTTATTATTAACTTTATTAGAAAGTCGTTTAATAAGTTCACCTGATATTTCGTTATTATTAGTTGGAAATCCTGTTTCATCATGTGTAAGACCTGTTACATGATATCTGTATCCTTCACCAAAATTTGCCATTGGAGGAATCATATCCTCATCAGCTTTATAAGCTAAATACTCTTCTGGTTTACAATTTGGTTTTTTCCTATTTTCTATTTTTATATCAGAAGGGTCTTTAAATATTAATTTTTCTCTCATATGTCCAATTGTTTCGTCCATTAACATTATAACTGGTGTTCTATATTTTTCAGCTAAATTAAAAGCTTCAATTGTCATTTCATAAGTTTCTTGTACTGAACCAGGAGTTAATGCAATAACAGGATGGTCTCCATGAGTACCCCACTTTGCTTGCATAATCTCACCTTGGGCTGGAGAAGTAGGAAGGCCTGTACTTGGACCACCTCTCTGAACATTTACTACAACACATGGTACTTCAGACATAACAGCATATCCAAAATTTTCTTGTTTCAAAGAAAATCCGGGACCGCTTGTTGCTGTCATAGATTTTAATCCAGTTAAAGAAGCACCAATTATAGCTGCCATACTTGCAATTTCATCTTCCATTTGAATGAATTTTCCACCGTATTGAGGTAATTTTTGCGCAGATAATTCCATAACCTCAGTAGAAGGTGTAATTGGATATCCAGCAAAAAATTTCATTCCTGCAGCTAAAGCTCCTTCAACGCAAGCTTCATTACCTTGTAGTAATTTATATCCTTTTTCGCTACTCATCTTTATTACCCCCTATTATATAAATTGCATTGTCAGGACATCTTAATTCACATTGTCCACAATAAATGCAGGCATCCGGATAAGCGATAACTGCTTTTTCGTTTTCAATCTTAAGTACTTGTTTAGGACAAAAACCAACACAAACACCGCATCCCTTGCACCAGTCTTTGTTTTGAACAAGACTTTTATTATTAGCCATATATACCCTCCAAAAATATTTGTTTTAACAAGTTCATTATACAGCAGATATTTTTTTTTGCAAGAATAATTTCAAAATATTTTTCACTATGCAAGATAAACTTCATTAACTGCAGTTTTTTGGTAATAAAACGTTTTCAAAGCTGTATATTATATAAATATCATAAAAAAATGCATGATATGTAATATTTCTATCATGCATTTTTCTCTATTATAAATAATTCAGGAGGATAGTTTTCTTTATTAATGAGTTTCACGTTGATTACATTGTAATTTGATTTATTTAATTTTTTTAAAAAAGAATTGATTTCATTTATTTCTTGACCATTGTCATGATATATGTATGTAGTTATAAAGATTCGTCCGTCATTATTTAACAGTGGAAGTAAATTTTTAATAGCTAAGCATGTTATATCTGGATTAGTAGTAATTTTTTTATCAGAAAAAGGTAGATAACCTAGATTAAATATTGCAATATCAATTTTATCTTTTATATATATATTTATTTTTTCGTGGGAATCTTTAATTATTTTATAATTAATATAATCTATACTAGATTCTAATAAGGATTGTGTTCTTTCTATTGCTTGATTCTGTATATCGAATGCAGTCACATGACCAGTTGTTCCAGCAATTTTACTTAAAAACAAAGTATCGAATCCATTACCACAGGTTGCATCAACAAGTTGAAGATTTTTCTTGCCACCATAACTTGTATTTATGAGCATATGAACAAAATCAACGATTTTGCCGTACTTATTTTTTTCCATACGAAACCTCCTTATTATTTGATTTCTAATTTTTATCCGAAGGAGTTAATTTCATCATTACTTAAATATTCCCATTTACCTGGTAATAAATTATCAAGGTTAATTTTACCAAAAGCTGTTCTTTTTAATGAAATAACGTTATGTCCTACAGCATTGAACATTTTTCTAACCTGTCTATTTTTACCTTCGTGAATGATGATTTGAACATTCGATTTATTATGTGAGTTTCCTATAACTTTAACCATTGCAGGTGCTGTCTTATATCCATCAATAGTAACACCAGTTTTTAATTTTTCAATTGTTTCTTTTTTGATTAATCCTTTTACCTCTGCTTCATATGTCTTATTTATATGAAATTTAGGATGCATAAGTTTGTTTGCAAAGTCCCCATCATTTGTTAATAACAATAGACCAGATGTGTTATAATCTAATCTACCTATTGGATATATTCTTTCATTAATTGAAATTAAGTCAATAACTGTTTTTCTGGCAAATTGATCTTTTACAGTAGTTATATAGCCTTCAGGCTTGTATAATTTAATATAAATGAAATTATTATTTTCCATAATTATATCATTATTTACTGTAACTATGTCTTTTGTTGAGTTGATTTTTGTTCCAAGCTCTGTAATAATTACACCATTTACTTTAACTTTCCCATTTACAATTAAATCTTCTGCTTTTCTTCTAGATGTAACACCACAGTTTGCTATAAATTTTTGCAGTCTTATTTTTCCCATAATACCTACCTGTTAACTTTCTTACTTCTATTATATTTCATTTTCTATTAATTGTAAATATATAATCAATCGAGTAATGAAGGATGGATAATCATAGAAAAGATTTGTGCAGTAGCACAAATCTTTTCTATGAACGTATTAGTTAATTACTAATCAAATTTCCAGTATGAATTAAATCATTTCCTAAATATATGTTATATGTTCCATAATTAATTGTTTTATTACCATTTATAATATGTGGTGTTGTTATATTTGATTTAAATTTAATTTGTGTTTTTTCTTCTTCAGTTAATAAATAGCTAAAATTACTGTCTGTAAAAACAGGTTTTCCTTCATTAGTACTTCCTACATATTGTCCTTTCTCAACTATGCTATAATTATTATAATTTTCAAAAGCCCAATCAAATATTTTATAGCTGTCATTAAACCAGCTATTATCATTTAAAAGAACTACAATTATTTCTGTATCATTTTTTTCTGCAGAAGCCACTAAGCACCTGCCAGCTGCTCTTGTATAACCTATCTTTATACCATTGCCATATTTATACTGATGAACAACCTTGTTTTTATTATATAAAATTGTATTTAAACTATTTGCTTTATATTTTTTTGCTGATGATATCTCTTTGAATAAATCACTTTTCATAGCATATTGACTTATTATTGCTAAATCGTATGCTGTTGTATAATGATTGTCATCATGGAGACCATTTGGATTGACAAAGTTTGTATTATATGCACCTAATTCTTTGGCTTTAGCATTCATCATGTCTATAAAATTTTCTGCATCATTTTTTCCAGTTATTGTAGCTAATGCTAAAGCTGCATCATTACCAGAGCGCAACATTGTTCCATATAATAAATCTATAAAAGAAACTATTTGCTTAGGCTTTAAATATATACTCGAACCTTCAATACCAACACAAGACTCAGGTATTTCAAATTTTTCATTTACATTATTTATGTTATCTATCGATAATATTGTTGTCATAATCTTCGTGGTACTAGCCATAGGAAGCCTTTTATTTGCATTGTTAGATACAATAATTCTACCTGAATCAGCATCTATAGCTATAAATGATTGTGCCCATATATCAGGTACTCCTTCTGCAATAATAAATTTACTTGATAAAAAAAACAATATAAATGAAGTTACAAATATTTTAATACTCTTTTGTTTCACAATCTCTTTTCTCCCTTACTTCTTTTATGAATGACATTATGTTCAATATAGACGACGTCAAGTCGCCAGCAGTAGTTTCGTTATTAATATTGATGGTCCTTATGTCATCTTCTTTAGTTTCATAAATTAGTATTTGAGGGTTTAGTTGTAGATTCACATAAGCGGCCCCTGCAAAAGGTTTAAGATCAACGGAACGAAATTTTTTATCAATGTCGCTTCCTCCAATTACAAAATTCATATTTAGTTTTGAAATAGCAAGATAATTTGTATCATCATATGTAATTTTACTGCTAATAAGCTTTTCATTTTCTGTTAAGTTATTAATATTGTCAAGTGTTGTTTTTATTATACTTTGAATATCGTTACTCATAAAATGTCCTTCCTAATATTTATTTTAATTAAGTACAGTATGCCCCAAATGAACATAATTATAACTTTACCCATCATATTGTAGGGGACGCATTGTATGCGTCCCGAATTATCTTACCCATCATATTGTAGGGGACGCATTGTATGCGTCCCGAATTATCCATTAAGTAAAGATCTTTTCAAAATATTATTTACAATATCAAATTCAATTACAAAAGAATTATAATCATCTAAACATTCTGTATAAATATATATATTTTTGATTATGAACATTTTATAAATGTATTTTGAGTATTTCAAATAATTCATATAGTTTTTGTATCTTTCTATAGTATCTTTTTTTTCATTTTTAAATAATTTTCTAATAAGAATATTATAAAATAACTTTTTCTTAAAATTTATTTTCCTTTTAAGAATTACTATATCAATAGAAATACATATATATGAATATGTGGTAAAAGCTTTAAAATTAATTTTTATATTAAAATAAATAAAAAACAATCCCCCGATTAATATTATAATAGAAATCAATATTCCCATTTTATAAAATAAAAGCAACATAGTTTTATGTTGCTTCTTTATCTCCTTCAAATTCAACTTTTAAGGCAGGAAGCTCTTCAATCGATTTTAAACCAAAGTGCTTTAAGAAATCATCTGTTGTAGCGTATATTGTAGGTCTTCCTGGTTTATCTAATCTTCCAACTTCTTTAATAAGATTTTTATCTAAGAGGCCCTTTATAACTTGACTGCATTTTACGCCTCTAATAAGTTCAATTTCAACCTTTGTAACTGGTTGTTTATATGCAATTATCGACAAGGTCTCCATTGCGGCAGTAGACAAACTCTTATTAACCGTTGTCTGCAGCAAATTTTGTATATATTCAAAATTTTCCTTTTTAGTGATTAGCTGATAAGAATTGCCGAACCTTTTAATGATTAATCCTCTATTTTTATCGATATGATATTCATTTATCATTTCATCTATTATTTTGGTTATTTCATGAGTTTTAGAATTTAATATTCTAGACATTTCATTAATATTTAATGGTTCACCCCATGCAAATAGTAAGCTTTCAATCACACTTTTTAAATTCATAACATTTCCTCTCTAAGTAGCAATTAACAATATATCACTATAGGTATCATTTTGATATACCTTAATTCCTTGTTTATTTGAAAGTTCTAATACTGCTAAAAAGGATGTTATTACATATTCTCTTGTAATAATACCTTTATTCTTAAAAGTATTGAACAATGAAACACGACCATTTTTTTTAATAATGTTTGTTAATTCTTCTATACAATCTTTAACACTATAATTTTCACGATATATTTTAAAATTACTTTCATGTTCAATCTTTAAGTTTTGATTTTTAATTAAAGAAATATAAATATTATATAACTCGTATATATTAATTTCATTTAATGAAAGTTGTTCAATTTTCACATCAGAGGAAATTGCCATTTCTTCCTTTGGTTTAGAAAAATAATAGCTACTTTCACTTTCATATTCCTTTAATTTTTCTGTTACTTCTTTAAATATTTTATATTCCAATAATTTATTAACAAGTTCTAATCTAGGATCTTCATTTTTCTCTTTTTGAGGCAGTAACATTTTTGACTTTATTTCGATAAGGGTAGATGCCATTAGAATGAATTCACTTGTTATATTCATATTGAATTGTCTCATTTGGTCAAGAAAAATTAAATATTGTTCAGTTATTTCTGATATAGGTATATCGTATAAATCAATTTCTTTTTTTTCAATCAAATGAAACAAAAGATCAAAAGGACCTTGGAACATGTTTAAATTAACGGAATAATCCATTTTAATACCTCTGTTTTAATATTTTAACCTTACTCAATGATGTTTTTTACTATATTATTAAAATAAAATTTGAAAAATCCTTCTTTAACAATTTCTTTTTCTGGGTAAAGTTCATATTCACCTAAAATCTGATCGTCTTTTGTAAGTATTGCTTTGCCAACAGGAGAATCTATTGTTAAAGGTGCTTTTAAATTTTCATCTATAATATATTCTAAATTAAAATCTTCCATCTTGCAATCACTATTAGTGAAATAATAAATATTTTCTTTACTAATTAAATTAAATGTATCTTCTTTTCCGCAATAAACAGGTGAAGATGTAATGATTTCATTTTTTTTATGAAATAATAGATTTTTATAATTAGCAAAACCTTCATTTAGAAGTTGGGAGACTTCGTTAAATCTAATTTTTGTATTATCGCAGCCAAGGACTACTGCGATTAAAGTAGTATCATTTCTTTTAGCTGCTGCTGAAAGACAGTATTTAGCTTCTGTAGTGTAACCAGTTTTACCACCAATAAGACCTTCGTAATTGTTTATAAGTCTATTTGTATTAACTAAAACTTGCTCAGAATCTTTTTCTTTACCTACATAAACTGAATCCATCCAAGTTAGCAAATATTCGTTTACATAATTATATTTCAGTAACTCTTTTGTCATTATTGCTATATCATGAGCAGTTGTTAAGTGTTCTTCTTCGGGTAAACCAGTTACATTTATAAATTTTGTATTTGTCATACCGAGCTCCTGTGCTTTATCATTCATTGCTTTAACACAACCTTCAACAGAGCCATACATGAATTCTGCCATTGCTACAGAAGCATCATTTGCTGAACGCATACATATTGCTTTAAGTATAGATTCAACAGTTTGAACTTCATATGCTTCTAAGTATATCTGACTCCCACCCATTCCAGCTGCATTTTCTGATATAGTCATTTCCTGCTCTAATTTCAAATCTTCGCTGTCCAGTTTTTCTGAAATTAATACTAACAGCATTATTTTTGTTATACTTGCAGGGGCCATTTTATCATTGCTATTTTTCTCAAAAAGCACTTGACCATCATCTGCATTTATTAAAATTGCAGATTTAGATTGCAGATTTTCTGCCTCTGCTCCATACACATTAAATGTCAAGGTACTCATTATATGTACCACTAAAAAAAACAATATGGCTATTTTTTTCTTCATAAAATTACCTCCTTTTACGAATTATAATAACCATATTCTTTTTATATATACTTATTAAGTAAATATTACTTAATAAGTGTTTTTTTGTTAAATAATCAATAGATTGTATTGAGCTTGAACAATATAAGATTTTGTCGAAATATTAGTGTATTAGTCTATTTCCTAGTAAATGTCCGAAATATTTCCCTTGATACTGTAGCCTTCTAAATTATTTTCTATGTTAAAAAAGTCTAGTATAGTTTTACCTATGCAAGCAAAAGTATCAAGAGTTCCTATATTATTGTTATCCTTTATTTTATCTCCATATATTATTAAAGGTATATATTCTCTTGAATGATCTGTACTATCAGTAGTTGGATCACATCCGTGATCAGCTGTTATTATCAATATATCATCCTTATTTAAAGCATTAATTATTTCAGGTAATTTATTATCAAAATATTTCAAAGCTTCTGCATAACCTTCTTTATCGTTTCTATGACCATAAATCATATCGAAGTCTACAAGGTTTGTAAATATTAATCCTTCGAAATCTTTTTTAATTGTAGATATAGTAGCTTCAATTCCATCATTGTTATTTGTTGTGTGATTAGATTGCGTAATTCCTCTATTTACAAAAATGTCTTCGATTTTTCCTATAGCATAAACTTCTTTGTTATTCTTTTTAAGATAATCAAGCATTGTATCCTTTGGAGGTTCTAGGGAAAAATCTTTTCTATTTTTTGTTCTGGCAAAGTTCCCATCTGTTCCTATAAAAGGTCTAGCAATAACTCTTCCGACACCGTGCTCTTCTTTAAGTAATTGACGAGCTGTTTCGCAAATTTTATATAACTCATCTAAAGGAACGATATCTTCATGGGCTGCAATTTGAAATACACTATCAGCGGAAGTATATACAATAAGTTTTCCAGTTTCTATATGCTCTTTACCTAATATTTTAATTATCTCTGTGCCAGAAGCTGGATAATTGCCTATTGTCTTTCTTCCAACTTTGCTTTCAAATTCTTTAATTATTTCATCAGGAAAACCATTAGGGTATGTAGGGAATGGTTTGTCTAATACTATACCACTAATTTCCCAATGACCCGTAGTTGTATCCTTTCCATTTGATTTCTCATTACATCTGCCAACTGTTGCGTCAAATTCATCAGCTTTTTTTATTTCTTTTAGACCTTCGATATTTAAAAGCCCTAATTTTTCTAAATTAGGTAAAGCAAAACCGTCTATATTTTTATAAATATTTTTTACTGTATTGCTACCGATATCACCATATTGGGCAGCATCTGGCAATTCTCCTATACCGACACTGTCTAAAACTATTAAAATTACTCTTTTTATCATTTGTCTACTCCTTATCTATGTTTTATCTATGCTCTTGGAAATGTTCTTTCAAAAACTTCAAGTGATTTATATTCTATGTTTTGCATATAATTCTGTGTTGCCCCTAAACTTGTTAAACCAAGTAGATCTTGTACAGTGCAAAGATCTGCTCCGTGGGAAATCAAATGAACGGCAAAAGAATTTCTCAATACTTGTGGAGATAATTCTTTATTCAAATCCATTTGCTTTTCATAAAATTTCAGTGTTTTCCAAATTCCTTGACGAGAAATAGAACCTCCATATATATTAATAAATAAGAAATCATTATCTTCTTTACATTTATTATTTCTAAAATTGTTTATGTAATTAATAATGGCTTTCTTTGAATATTTGCTTAATGGAAGTATACGTTCTTTAGCACCTTTTATAGTAATTATTCCTGCATTTAAATTTACATCTTTAGTATTGATGTTTATTAATTCTGTAACTTTAATACCTGATGAATACAAAAGTTCCAATATAGCATTGTCTCTACTTCCTTTAAAAGTGTTTATATCTGGTAGATTCATCAAAATGTTTATTTCATTCTCGGACAAAATAGATGGTATTTTCTTAACTTGTTTAGGGCTATGTATACTCATAGCAGGATTTTCAATAATAATTTTCTCCATCTTTAAATAATTAAAAAAATTTTTCAATGCAGAAATTGTTCTTGCAATAGTTGATGAGCTTTTACCTTGTTTCTGTAAATCAACAAGGTAAGTTAATATTTGTGCTTTTTTTGTATTAATAATTTCGATATAATAATTATTTTCTAAATAGTTGTTAAAACTTTTCAGATCATAGATATATGAACTCACAGTATTCACGCTTAAATTCTTAGAATTTAGATATCTTTTGTAAATTTCAATATAATTATTCATTATCTCACCAACAATCTACTTAATAATAAAATAAAATAACTGTAACTAAAACTATATGCAATAATAATCCCTATATATATAAATGATAATTTAATGTAACTAGATATAATTATATCAAATTTATGTGAAATAGTCTCTACATTTTTTGTTTTTTTTGTATATTTTGATACAGAGCTTGAAATATATGTAAAATAAAAAAGAAGTGGGAAGAAAATAAAATAGTCAGTAAATATAAATATGAAGTAGACTTTATTAAATTGCATAGCTCTAATCATATATATAACTGATAATCCGTAGTAAATTGAAATTAGTCCAAATAAACCATTAATAATATTACTTTTTCCAATACAAGTAAGTAGAATAATAGATATAAAATAAATTAAATTTTTTTTCAAAGTTTTTAGAAATATTTCTGTTAACGTCATTTTACTTATGCTTAAATAATTAATACTTGCAAAATTATCATGCTCTGTTACAAGAAAAATTAATGCAGAAAGCATAAGTGCTATTACAAAAATAACAACAAGAGTTAATAATCTTTTTTTTTCTGAGAAAATTAACTTCTTTAATGTTCTATTCATAAAAAAAACCTCCTGAAAGCTTTACTTAATAATATGCTTGTACAGGAGATTTAATTCGTACTATCATGAATTTAACCAATATAATAATCCTAATAAAGTCTTGCTATCAGTAATACTATTGGTCTCTAACATTTTCCTTGCTTCTTCTTTACTAAATGTTGATATTTCAATAAATTCATCTTCATCAAATTTAGTTGATACATATGTTAAATCCTCTGCCATGTACAAATGAACTTTTTCATTTGAAAACCCAGGTGAAGAATAAAATTCAAAGACTTTTGTAATTTTTTTAGCTTCAAAACCTGTTTCTTCCCTCAGTTCTCGTGCTGCACATTCCTCTGGTTCTTCTGCTAAGTTGATTATGCCTGCCGGCAATTCATATAAAAAGTCTTCTACAGCTTTTCTATATTGTCGAACTAAAATTATCTCATTCTTTTCAGTTAATGCAATTATAGCAGAGGCTCCCTTATGTTCAACTATTTCTCTTTTTGCATATTTTTGATTTTCTAGTTCAACTGTATCAATTCTTAAGTTAAGTATTTTTCCTTCAAAAATTTTTTCGCTTTTTACAGTTATTTCTTTATTCAAAATTGCCTCCTATCCATATGCAATTCCATTTAATTTTATTCAATAGTTTAATAGTATCTGCTTAATTGTAATAATAATAAATGTTTTTGTCAAGTTATTTAACAAATTGATTATTTTTAAAAACTCCTTGTTTTATAGTCAAAACAAGGAGTATGCATATAATTTTATTTATTAGAATTTAAGATACCTTTTGTTCTAATCTAAGTTTATCAGCTATCATTGCTATAAACTCTGAATTAGTTGGTTTACCTTTATTGTTGTGAATTGTATATCCAAATATGTTGTTAATAGTTTCAATTTTACCTCTAGTCCAAGCAACTTCTATAGCATGGCGAATTGCTCTTTCAACTCTACTAGATGTTGTATTATATTCTTTAGCAATCATAGGATATAATTCCTTTGTTATGGCACCTAATAAATCAATATTATTAACTACATCAAGGATAGATGTTCTCAGGTACTGATAACCTTTAATGTGAGCTGGAACTCCAACTTCATGCAAAATTTCAGTTATTTTAACTTCTAAACTAACTTCTGCACTAACTTTTTCCTTATATGCTATTTCTTGATTTTTACTTTGAACTCTCGATGTTTCAAATTCAGATATCTGAATCAATCTTTCTGCGAATGATTCAAAATTAAATGGTTTTACTATATAATAATCTACTCCCATATTAATTGCTCTTTGTGTAACCTTATCATGTCCAACAGCTGATAAAACTATTACTTTCGGATATTTTTTCAATTCCTTTTTGTGTAGTTTTTCTAACACCCCCAATCCATCTAGATGAGGCATTATAATGTCTAATATTAATATATCTGGCTCATATTCCTCTACAGCCTCAATGGCTTTTATTCCGTCTTCTGCCATTTCTACAACATCAAACATATTTTTGCTCATCAAGAAATCCTTTAAAATAAGTCTAAACTCTTTATTGTCGTCCGCAATTACAACATTAACCTTTTTTATCATTTTTTCCCCCTAATAATAAATTAATTGCTCACTTATATTATACGCTTAAAATATAAAAAACCCTTTTTTTTTCTAAAAATAATTTAAATCCTTTAAAAAATTCTATTATAATAGTATTTTTTCTAAATAAAAACTATTTTTAACTTCCTTTATAAATAATATATTATTGCTATACAAAAATATACGGATATTTGAAGAAAACTGCGTTTTTTTATATTTCAAGCTTTTCATTACTATTAAATTCATTAAAAATCCACTCTATATATATACCATATCCCTTTGTAGGATCATTCATAAAAACATGTGTAACAGCTCCAACAATTTTATTATTTTGAACCACAGGACAACCACTCATTCCTTGAATTATACCATTAGTTAACCCTAAGAGTTCATCATCTACTATTTTTATCACAAAACTTTTTTCATCAGGTTTATTTTGATAAAATATTTTAGTAACTTCTATATTATATATTTTAGTTTCATTATTAACGCAGGAATATATTTCTGCTGGACCTAAAGTCATTTCCTCTTTTGATCCAACTTCAATTAAGTCATTTTTAAAATAATTCATACCATTTTTATTAATATTTCCATAAACACCAAAATTTGTGTTATTTTCTACGGTTCCAAGACTTTTTTCGTCTCTTAATATATAACCAATAATTTCACCCGGTTCACCTTTTTTGCCTAACTTTATACTTGTTATATTTGCTTTTGAAATTACTCCTGTTTTTATGTCTATTAATTTACCTGTATCTGCATCAGCTATTCCATGTCCAATTGCACTAAATCTACCTGTTTCAGGATCTACAAATGTTACCGTACCAATTCCTGCAATATCATCTCTGGCCCAAAATCCAAACTTTATTTCATTGCTTTTATATATTTGCACAGGTGTAATATTACAATTGTATATTTTACCCTCTCTTTCATATGTTATTGAATAATCTTTAATTCCTTTACTTTCAGTATATTTTATAATATCTTCTGCATCTTCAAATCTAATAGAATCAATACTTAAAATCTTATCTCCAATTTGCATACCAGCCAATTTTGCTGGTGAAGTAGAAACTTTATCAGTATTTACTATATCAGCTAATCCTACCACTAAAATACCTTCTGTTTTTAATTCAACACCTATAGTTTGACCACCTGGAATTATATATTTTGCTTCAGCTTCAACAACCAAATCATTATTTTTAGTTAGAAATTTATATGGATTGGTTTTTAAATCATAACCAAAAAAAACAGCTATAAATAATACTGTAATAAAAAAAATAAAGAATAAAACTCTTTTAGCGTGTTTCAT